>CADBUT010000319.1 GCA_902797925.1 uncultured Spirochaetaceae bacterium | reverse complement strand
ACCTTGAGAACGCGGAAGAACGTGTCTTTTGTGCGGCCAAGAACATAGCGGAAAAGGCTGCCCCAGCGCGGCTTATGATAAGGCGGAAGTTCCATAATCATGCCACAGCGGTCTTCTTTTTTGACAAGCGAACCGCCGAACACTTTCGACGTAATCCACATGTGAAGCACCATAACAGCAAGAATTGCAACAATTACAAGCGGCGCACCAGCTCCGAACCAGACAGTCGAAAGCATCGGTACAACTGCCCAAGCCGCACCGCAAGGAATAGCCCAAGCAAGCGCGATTGTGAGCACTTTCTGACCCCAGTTGTCAATTACGCGCGCACCGGCAGCACCGCCCATTGTGCAGCCGAAGCTTACGAGGAAAGGCATTACAGACTTGCCCTGCAAGCCGAGCTTAGACATTGTGTTGTCGAACACATAAGAGATGCGCGCCATAACACCGACTTCTTCGAGCAAGCCGAAAACAAGCGTTACGCCAAAGACAAAGCCGAGCATTTTTAAGATGAAGCTCAAAGAATTGATAAGAACATCGCAGACAATCGCCGTGATAAATGCAGGGCAGCTTATGCTTGAAAGAGCTGAAGAAACAGGTGCAGAAAGCGCGCCAACCGCAGAACCAAGCCCCATAAAAGGCAGAGCCGGAATGAACGAAGCAATCAAGCCGAAAAGCACGGTAAGCACTACAACAGGCTTGCCCCAGATGCGGTGAGTTATCAGCCGGTCAAATTTGCCGAGCTTTCGCTTGTTTGATGCAGAAACTACAACGCCCTTCAAGAGCGAATCAATCCAATCGAATTTGCAGCCGCCTGTAAGCAATACACCTTTTTGTACTGCTTTTTCACCGTTTACAGATTCTACAGTTTTTTCAAAGGCAGCGCATTTTTCGCTGCTGCCGTTCAAAGCAGTCTTGATTTTAGCTACTACAGGCGCATCGCCTTCCACGGCTTTTGCGGCAAGCCATGTTTCAGAATAGCCCGGAATCATGTTTGCCGGAATAAGCGGTTTTATTTTTGCATAAGCATCGATTGCCCTATATTTTCCGTCCAATTCAGATGAATCAAGCACAGTTTTTTTGCTTACGGCAGTTTCCAATGCTGCATAAAAGCCGTCATAACGCTTAACATCTGGCGCAGAAAAAAGCACAACCGGAATACCGAGCTTCTTTCCGAGAGCGGCAGCATCAATCTTTTTGCCCTGATCAGAAGCAACATCGCACATATTCAGCAAAAGGAAACACGGCACTGTAATTCCGGCATAATCTGCAAGCATATAAAGGCTGCGTTCAAGCTGAGAACTGTCGGCAAGAATGCAGACAACATCAGCTTTGCCGCTTGCGATATAGTCGCGTGTAATGATTTCTTCGTCTGAATTTGCAGAAAGGCTGTATGTACCCGGCAAGTCTGCAACAAGATATTTCTTGCCGTTATGTTCGAAAGTTCCTTCTTTTTTTTCAACCGTCTTGCCAGGCCAGTTGCCGACATGCTGCTTTAAGCCTGTAAGCGCGTTAAAAAGCGTTGATTTGCCCGAATTCGGCTGACCGAGCAGCGCGATTACAGTTTCATTTTTCTCAGTCATACTGCTTCCTCCACATCAATCCAGTTACATTCTGCGCGGTTGAGTGCAATCATTGTATCGCGTGAAAAAACAAGCAGCGGACGGCGTTTTTCGTTCTTGATTACCGTAACGCTGCAACCGGGTGTAAGCCCGATTGATGTGATTCTGCTGACAAAACGAGCGTCGCCGTTTATTGATGCGATTATGCCGCTTTTGTCTTTGGCAAGTTCTGATAATTTCTTCATACTTCACCTCAATATCGTTAGTTCAAGCTAACTCTGTTATAATAGTCTAACTTATCACAGAATATAGTTATACGCAACTAACAATTGTAAAAAAGAAGTAAGAAACTTGGATTATAAAAGCAAAAGCCGCGAATTCAGCTTAGTCATTCCATCTTAAGCAGAGTATAACCGGCTTGAGAGATAATGCGCGTAAGTTCTGCTTCGTTCAGCAGATTCTTTGAACGCACAAGCACAGATTTGGTTTCAAGGCTGACCTTAGCCCAGATTCCTTCAGTTGAGTTAAGCGCATTCTCCACACGGCGTGCGCAGTTTGAGCAGTGCATTCCGTCTACAGCCAGTGTAGCTGTATACGGGTAATGCGACTTGTTCTTGTCGCGCACATGCACTTTTTTTGGCGCAGCGTCATGCGTGCCGCAGCAAGAGCTGCCATATTTTATGCGCTTCTTTATGCTGCCAAGCGCAAGAACGATTATTACCAATAAAATCAGAATTACGATTGTTGTTCCCATAGTTAGCCTCGCTTAACATTATACGCAAAATAATCATTTTTTCAACTGCCTGAAAGCACAAAAAAAAGCCGTATACGGAACAGTCAAAACCGTATACGGCTTCTCAGGAAAAACTTTTTGTAATACGGAAGGTGGCTCTGTGCAGTACAAGGAGCGGTTCACAGAGCCAGATATATAATAAAGGAGAAAATCTTTCCGCAATAGTTAATTCTTAAGTTAAGTTCATTCAGCGAAAAGCGCCGCTTTTTGTTTCACAAAAACCGGCAGATGATGCAGGCTACAAACTATAGCCGGCAACTTTCATTAAGTCTTTCCAGTTGGCAACAGCAGCTTCAACAACATCTGGGTCGTAACGTGTGCCGGAGCAATTCTTGATTTCCCCAAAGCAATACTCTTCAGAAAAAGCCTTGCGGTAGCTTCTTGTCGTCATCATTGCGTCAATTGAATCGCAGACGGCAATAAGCCTT
>CADBUT010000318.1 GCA_902797925.1 uncultured Spirochaetaceae bacterium | reverse complement strand
GGCGAAATAAAGGGTATTAAACCTGAGTGCAATTCCTTAGCAGAACGAACGATACCCCGAACGCTCTGCGTCGGGGTTCGTTCATTCTGCAACTTCAGCATGAACTAGAAGCAGAATTGTACAATTGCGGAAAGAACTATCGGAATTAGGAGATTGTCAAAATCTTTTAGAGGAAGCATTTCGGCGAACATACCGGCAAAACCGCAGACAAGACCGGCTGCAGTATTGTTTGTAATAAGACTTGAGAGCAGAAAAATTACGCCAAAACACGACAGACTGCCGACAACAGATTTTCCGCCGGTAAAAGGAATTTTCACTTCACCGAACATTTTGCCGAAAAGACTTGCCAAGCCGTCACCCGCCGCCAGCCCAATTATGCCTACAGCGGCGGCAGTTTCATCAAAAAGTAAGGCTGAAATGAGCACGCCGCAACACAAAGTTACAGGTCCTAAAACAAAGCGGTTTTCGTCACGTTTTCTTGCGGCAGCTTCAGTTATTACCGAAAAAACGGGAACATTTTTGCCGTTAAGCCTTAAAATTTCAGAAATTATGTAAACGGCAAGCACCGAAAACAAGCCTGCTATTGTAAGACCGTACAAATAATGAAGCATGAGCGGCACAAAGGCTGTGCATAAATGAATTGATTTTCTGAATATTTCTTTGCGGAGAGAAATGACGCGGCTTCTAATCAAAATGCCGCGTCTGTGCAGCATACGTTCTTTACAGAGACCTGTATCAACAGCAGGAACCCCAGACAAAGAAGCTGTCCCAACAGCATTATTCATGTCGGAAGTCGTTCGTACCATTCAGATCTCCTGTATAAGCAAAACAAAATGAATTGGGGCTGTCCAAAACGAATTAACCGTACTGTCATTCCGAACTTGATTCGGAATCTCTGCATTAACTACAGTGCAGATGCTGAAATAAGTTCAGTATGGCAATTGCTTTAGACAACCACAAGTTTTTCTGCATTATCTTGGAGTCTTCAGTGCCGGCTGAGTCAGTACCTTTTCATTCTGCAATGTTCTTGGAATGTCAAAATACAAAGCAGGTTCAAAAGGACTTATAGGATAACGCAGATACTGCATATTCTGCGCTGCAAGGTTACTGCCGTCGAGACGGACCAAAGTTTCCTGGTTTCGTGTAAGTGCATCCCATGCGCGCATTGATTCAGCCATATAAACCATCGCAAGTGCGTTTTGGTTACTGTCTCCGGTACGGAAAGCGAGCTTGCCGAGCGTTACACCAAAGTTATTGGTAGCTTTCATATAAGTATCAACAAGGTCGGCATCTTCCGCCTGAACCTGCGGGAACATCAGACCTTTCTGCGCTTTAACTTTTGCAAATTCATCAACGAAACGCTGGTAATAGCCCTGTGCGGCAAAGTTGTCGTCGCGCAAAGACAATGTGTTTGCAAGCGAAAGCAGAAGGTGCAGATCATTGCCGTTTTCCTCAGATGAAGCAATAAATGAGCCAAGTGCATCAAGATACTGTTTCTTACCATACTGAATATAACCAATTCTGTAGCGGATTGACGACGTATCATTGTCATATTCAACAGCATGAAGATAATTCCTCAAAGCATTGTCATTATCGCCTGAAATGAAGTAATCAAGGTCAGCCATATCAGAATACAAAAGACCGATTTCTTTGCCGGCATCAAGGCTGCTTGCATCTTTTTCTGATTCAAAAAGTGAAATACCTGCAACATAAACTTCTTCTGCCTTCAAGTATTCCTGCTGGTCAGTATACAATTCACCAAGAAGACGGTATGTATCAATATATTTGAGGATGCGCTCTTTTGTTCTGACTTTTGCCTTTGCAAATACGTCAAGTGCATATTCAAGCTGTCCCTGTGCTTTAGAGATGTCAGCTGTATAGATGAAATAACGCGCATAATTATAATAAGCTTCTGGCACTGTCGGGTCAGCAACAATTGCGCGCTCAAGCAAAGCACGTACATCTTCAATATAAGAACGGAGATATTCTTCTGCCGGTGTCAGCTCACCATAGAGCTTATCAAGCAGATAACAGCTCAATTCGAGAATATCCGGCGCACTCAAAGCCTTTATTTTCTTAGGTCCGGTCTTCTTGTCCGGGTAGAAATAGTTCTTTAACGGAAGAACCTCGCGCAAATTGTCTGTGCGGATATAGTAGCGGAGCATCTTTGCAAGATACTTGTCAGACTGACCGTATATATCAAGAACCGTCTCATATTGAGCGCGCGCAAGTTCAAACTTGCTTGGGTCTTCGTTGCAAGCCCATTCAAGATAAATGTCGCCGAGCAGAAGCATTGCATCAGGGTCATTGATGAATTTGTCGAGCACCTCTCTGCGGACAATCTCCTCTGCCTCAGCATATTTAAGCTCATCATAAAGCTTCATTTCAGCATATTCGAGACCACCCTGCTTGTCTTTCGGGAAATACCACAATATCCATTTGTACATCTGGCTTGCGCGCTCATACTGGCGTTTCTCGCGGTAGCCGCGTGCATATTTAAAGAACCATGCTTTCTTCTTCTTGTAGTTTGCAGCCGCAATGAATTTTTCTTCAGAAAGCGGATAATATTCACCTTCAAGAAGTGTATAACCTTCTTTGTAGAGTATTTCAGCACGAACCGGTTCATAAACAAATGTCTTGCCGAGGAAGAATGTAGATGCTGCCAGTATAGCAATAGCAAGACATGCTGCAATAAACGGAATAATCCTGTTTTTAAGCTGATATTCTGTTGACTGCTTGTAAGCCTCATACTGGGCGGCAGTGCGTTTCTCGTAGTTGCGCGGAACTTCGATAACCTTGTCGACCATTTTTCCTACATGGTTAGCAAGCTGACGGACAGGCGTCTTTTTAATAACCATGCGGACAAGCTTAAGGTTTTCTTCTTCGTTAAACTGATCTTCTATAAGAATGTTTTCAATCTCAATACGAAGATTTAATGGATAATAATTTAAGTTTTCTATAAATTTCTGGTATTCAGCATTAGTAAACTGGTTGCTTTCAACCTTTTCTTCTGCATTATCAGTTGATACAGATTTTTTCTTTTTAGGCTCAACAATTTCAGTTACATCAGAGAAACCAGGAATACTGAATTCATCGGCTGCTTCTTCTGCATCATCGGCAAAACCTTCTATTGAGAAATCGTCTTTTGCAGTTTCATCTGCCGGAGATTCAGAAGCAGCATCAGCAGCAGGTGAACCGTCTGCGTCACTTCCGCCAAAGTCAGGCATATCAAAATCAGCAGAAGGTGCTGTGCTGTCAAGATTCATGTTCACACCCGGAGTTTCATCAGCACCTTTGGCTGAATTGTCCTGGTCGTCAAGGTCAAAGTCCGGCAGGTCAAGTGAATCTGAATCAAGAGAAAAATCTGGAAGTGATGATGCTTTTGGCTCTGCGGCAGGTTCAGAAGATTCAGCCGGTGCAGCAGGTGTTTCGTCAACAGAAAAATCTGAGCCGAAATCAGGCATCTCAAAATCATCAGCTGCAGAAGAAGCGTCTGCCTGTGCAGAAACTCCGCTATCTGAAGTTATGTCTTGAGACGGCATATCACCAAAATCAGGCAGGTCAAAATCGCTGTCAGAAGTACCGGCATCTGCAGCAGCAGAGTCAGTTTCAATACCGTCAAAATCAGGCAGTTCAAAATCAGTTGAAGCTGCTGTGTCATCAGTTGAACCGGCAGTGTCATCTATGCCGTCAAATGAAGGCATTTCAAAATCGTCAGTTGAACTTGAACCCGGCGCGTCAGTTGAAGCAGCTGCGTCAAATGACTCTACAACAGGCTCTTCGTTTACGTCAGGCAAATCGCCGAAATCCGGCAAATCTGGTGCAGGTGCTTCAGCCGAAGTTTCAGCCGGGGCGCTCTGCTCTGGTACAGTTTCTTGAGGTGCCGGCTCAGAAGCAGCCGGAGCATTTTGTGTATCAACAGAACCGTCTATATTCGAATTTAAAAGCGCGTCAATGTCTATTTCGCCGTCAGATGTTGTCGGAACAGAGGCAGACTCAGCAGGAGCATCAGATGAAGCATTGGCAGAAGTGTCTGTAGAAGCGGCTTCTGTTTCCTCTTCTTTTACAGGCAAGCCATAGAGAAAGTCTTCAGAGTCATCTGCCTCTGAAATATTCTCAGGGAAAGGCAACGTACGGAGAGTTTCTCCGCGTGCAGCGCGAACAGAGGCTTCATTACCTAACGATTGTAGATTATTAACAAAATTCTTAAGCTGGTTTAATCCGGGCATATTCTGATTCTATCCCTTAAAAAACGAAATAACAAGGCGAAATGCGTCTTTTTGTCACACTCTTGCCGAAAGTACTTTTTAGATTAGTACTTCTTCGTTTTATCATCGGTGAAAAATTAGTATGTCTTAAGCTTTATCGAAGCTTTTCTAAAAGAATAAAATCAACTATTATTAGGGCATGTCCTTAAATTGCAAAGAAATTGACGCTATTCTAAACGAACTCACACTTGAAGGCACTTTTATTCAACAGATTGTACAGCCGACATTTGACAGCATAGCTTTTTACCTTTACGGTCAGGGTGAATCGCAGACACTGCTTGTCTGTCTTGCACCTGGCGCATGCCGTCTGCACACAACCCGAAAGAAAATTCCGAGAAACGACAAACCGCTCCGCTTTATGGAGTTTTTACGCTCAAAGATTAAAGGCTCAAGAATAAACAAAGCCGCTCAAATTGAGCAGGAACGCATAATAAAATTAGAGCTTTCACATGGCGAAGACTTGTTCAACATGTATATCCGCCTGTGGAGCAACGCCGCAAACATTATCGTGACGAACCCGCTTGAAACAAACGAAAAAGGCGAAGAGCGCATTCTCGACGTATTTTTCCGCCGCCCCAAAAAGAATGAAATTACAGACGGATTTTATAAGCCTGAAATCAGGCAGACAGCCGGAAACGGCAAAACAGCACCGCAATCAAATCAGAAGACATTTGAAGTGCGTGGCTTTGAAGAGCTTGAAAACAGTGCGGATCTTTCGTTCAACCAAAAAGTCGAGCTTTGGTACACCGAGCATGCAGACACTCTTTCAAGAGCTTCTCTGCTTCAGCAGGCAGAAAAGCAGTTCAATGCACGTTCAACGCGGTTACAGGCCGCAATTGACAAGCTTGAAGCAAAGCGCAAAAGCTTTCTCAATGCAGAGCAGTGGAAACATCAGGGCGATTTACTTTTGACATACGGCTATCTTATAGAAAAAGCCGCCGGAGAAGGCAAAAACTTTATAGAATGTGAAGACTATGACACAGGCAGCACAGTCAAAATTTTTATAGACCCAAAGAAAAAGGCTCAGGGAAATGCACAGCTTTTTTACGAGCGCTATAAAAAAGCAGTTTCAGGTCTTGAAGAGCTTGAATACGACATAAAAGCCTCTAAGTCTGAACTTGCAAAATTGCAGGCTGACTATGAGCAGCTGCTTGCCGAAAAAGACCCGCTCGTAATTCAGCAGAAAATGCATAAACAAAACACGCCGCGCCAGAAAATCGAAAAAAAGCACCCCGGTCTTGATTTTACTATAAACGGCTGGCACATTCTGGTAGGCAGAACGGCGTCAGAAAACGACGAACTTTTACGGCATCATGTAAAAGGCCAGGACTGGTGGCTTCATGCAAGAGACTGGCCGGGCGGCTATGTGTTCATCAAAAACCAGAACGGCAAATCTGTGCCTTTAGACATACTTTTAGACGCAGGCAATCTTGCTCTTTTTTACTCAAAGGGAAGAAAAGACGGAAAAGGAGACTTGTATTATACACAGGTCAAACATTTGCGCCGTGCAAAAAATGCACCGAAAGGTACTGTGCTTCCGTCTAACGAAAAGAATCTTTCTATAACCCTTGATAAAGAGCGGCTTAAACGTATTGAAATACAGCAGAAAGAAGGAACATTATTAATTTGAACCTCTAAAATCACGGCATTGAGTTTTAGAGATATTCTTAATTTAAAAATCTCCAAAAAAAATGAAAAAAATTAATTTTTTTTGTAACCTTTTTTTCAGCCGGTGTTTATCATAGCGTAATTGCAAGCAAGAAAGGTACAAATGTTATTTTTGATTAAGCCCGCAACTGGTTTCACTCCTTTACCCAGTTGCGGTTTTTTATTTTAAAGAGAAGCTGCTTTTATGCAGCCAAAACAACGGCAGATAAAACTGCAAGTGTTTAAAAAATTCACTTTATATGATAGGCTTAAAACATGAAAAGATTGCTGACAAATGTATTAGTTACTGGCGGAGCCGGTTTTATCGGTGCGAATTTTATCCACTATATTTTTAACAAGACAGATTTTTCAGGGCGCATAATCAACCTTGATGCGCTGACTTACGCAGGAAATCTTGAAAGCCTTAAAGACATTGATTCAAAATTCGGTGTGCAAGCGCTTGGCAAAGACAAGGCGAGATATATTTTTGAACACGCTGACATTACAGACAAAGAAGCCGTCAGCCGCATCTTCAAAGAATATGAGATTGACACCGTTGTGCATTTTGCCGCAGAAAGCCATGTTGACCGCTGCATTTTGTGGCCAGAAGATTTTGTAAAGACAAACGTGATGGGCACGTTCATTCTTCTTGAAGCTGCGCACAACGCATGGAAAAACGCCGACGGCTCAATCAGACAAGACACGCTTTTCCATCACATTAGCACAGACGAAGTTTACGGTTCGCTTGGCGAGACAGGCTATTTTGAAGAAACAACGCCTTATGACCCGAGAAGCCCGTATTCTGCAAGCAAAGCCTCAAGCGACCATCTTGTAAGCGCCTATTTCCACACTTACGGTCTGCCCACAACATTGTCGAACTGCTCAAACAATTACGGGCCGTTCCAGTTTCCTGAAAAGCTCATTCCGCTGATGATTCTGAACATGATTGACGGCAAGCCGCTGCCCGTCTATGGCGACGGCAAAAACATCCGCGACTGGCTTTTTGT
>CADBUT010000317.1 GCA_902797925.1 uncultured Spirochaetaceae bacterium | reverse complement strand
TTCCCTCTCTTGCTGAAAGTATAAACGCGCACATTGAATCTGACAAGCGAAGCATCTTAGATTAGCTTGGCTGCCGAGAAGCTGAAGTAGCTGTCTTTGCCGATTATCAGATGATCAAGCAGGTTTATGCCGAGCAGGTCGGCGCACTCTTTTAGGCGCGCGGTTATCTCTATGTCGCTGTCAGACGGTTCGGTTCTGCCAGACGGATGATTGTGGCACAAGATTATGGCGGCGGCATGGTCTTTCAGCACGTTTACAAAAACTTCGCGCGGGTGTATCAGCGAACGGTTGAGCGAGCCGACGCTTGTTTCCCTAATCTTGATGATTTCGTGCGCACCGTTCAGGCTTACACAAAGAAAATGCTCGCGCGTTTCAAGCGTATAATGCTGCACCAGCGGAATCAAGTCTTGCGGCTTCTTGATAATCGTGCCGCCCGGACCGTAATTACGCCGCCCAAGCTCTAGGCTTGCCATAATGGCGGCAGCCTTCCCCAAAGAGATGCCTTTTATGCATTTCAACTCGAAAAAAAGACATTCGGGGTCTGTCCGTGCAATACATGAAATAACTTCTTTGGCAATTGAAGCTAAGCTGTGATCTTTTGTACCTGTGCCAAGAATGAGCATAACGAGTTCTTCAGTAGTTGCATTTTCAATGCCTTCTTTCCAAACTCTTTCGCGAATATCTAATTTTTTATTCTCACAATCGTCAGACAAGTTACCGATATATGATAAGATTGCAGATTGGTCTAATGAATTCATTATTACCTCCTGCATATATATAGAAAATATTTATCTTTTTCCGTCAATTTTTGACAGAAATATTGTAAAACATTTAGAGGTCTCGTTCATGAAATTACGAACAGTCGGATTGTTTGCGCTGATGGTTGCAGCTGTGCTTATGCTTAACAGCTGTAAGTCAACCAAAAAAGTAAAAACTGTTGAACCAGCAGAAAACGCAGAGTCTGTTGAAACAGAAGTTTTTACCGCTACAGAAGAAACTTTTGATGACACACCTGCTCCGGACGCACCGGCCGGTGAAGAAGATTATTATTACGATGATACAGAAGAAGTCTTTGTAGACGTCAACGAAAACGATTATATGTATGTCGATGACGGCGAAGACTACACTGATGTTTATTCAGATTATGACAACTTTGATTCAGAATTTATTGAAACAGGCTACGATGATTCATTAGTCAACAACGATTATTCTGACGACTACCCGGCCGAACCTTCAAGCACAGCACCGGCCACAGTTGCATCTGCAACAACAACACCTGCAACTACACAGCCTGTTGAAACGCCGAAAGAGACTGCTGCTTCTAGCACCACAAAACCGGCAGAAACAGCCGCCACAACTCAGCCGGCAACAACACCGGCAGGCAGCTCAACAGACAAGAAAGGCACTGTTTCAAGCAGCTCGTTCTACATTGACTACAACAGCCCAGAATACAGCGACTACAGCGGCTATGATTACGGTGATAAGTCTTACAACGAAACATTACAGAAATTCGGCCCGGCTTCGTTCCCATCAGACAAGCTGATGGCGAAAGGCCGCAAGAGCGCAAAGCAGCTTTACAATTACTTTGCATCGAAGAACCCGAAAGGCGACTTGCAGCGCGCCTGGATTTTGGCACAGCTTTATATCGAAGAATGTGCTTATGAAGGCGTAAACTCTGACCTTGCATTCGTACAGATGTGCCATGAAACTGGCTTCCTGCGCTTCGGCAACCTTGTTACGCCAGACATGAACAACTTCTGCGGTCTCGGCTCTGTCTCAAAGGCAAACCCCGGCCACCGCTTTGCAACAGACCGCGAAGGCGTGCGCGCCCATGTACAGCACCTTCAGGCTTATGGCTCAACAAAGGCGCTCAACGGCACTTTGATTGACCCGCGCTATAAGTACGTTAAGCCGCGCGGCAAAGCAAAGACTTTGGCCGGCTTAACCGGTACTTGGGCAGCAGATCCCAACTATGACCGCAAAATCTATTCGTTCATGAAGGAACTTGCACACTTCTAACAGCTTATATTAGGCTGAAAAACCAAAAGCCCGATGCCAGACATGCTTCAACATGAAAGGCACCGGGCTTTTTTTATGTCATTGTCGGGCGTGACCCGACAATCTCGTGTGCGCGGTTATATCGGTGCAGATAAAATCAGCAGATTGTCGTGCCGATGAACTGCTTGCCGTCTAAGATATTGCGGATATTCTCGATGTTCTTGCCGCCGGCACAGATAACCGTAAGACCGGCTGCTTCAGCTTTTTTGCTTGCAATCGGGTCAAACGGGCAGTTTTTGCCGGGAACCCATTCATCACCGACCATCTTTCTGAAGTCTGCCCAGCTTATTTTGTCGAGCGGCTTTGCGTCCGGGTTTTTCTTCGGATCATCAGTATAGACTTTTTCAATATTTGAAAGATTTACAACGGTTTTTGCGCCGAAGCGTTCAGCAAGATAAACAGCGTCTGTGTCTGTAGAAAAGCCCGGCTTCCAACCGGCGGCCACAAGAACACGCCCTGTAAAGTCGTTACACTGTGTCGGGTCATAGACTACAGGCTCTTTGCACAAATCTGAAAAAATTGCACGCAAAAGCTGCGCGTTAAGGCGGGTTGCCATGATGCCAATCCAGTCAGCTTCGGCAGCATCAGTCTGCACGCCGCCTTCGTTTACGGCTTTGTACGCATTCTGATAAGCGCGGGCAGGGCCGCCGCCGCCGACCACGAGAATCAGTTTATGAGAAGAATCTTCTTTAAGCCATTCCCTTACAAGAGAAGCGAATTTCTTCAAAAATTCAGAATCAGGCTTATCAGGTGCAACAATTGAACCGCCGACAGATAAAACTTTTACCATAGCAAAACCCCTTTTAAGTTAGTATACACCAGTTACGTTCGGTGTTGTCCAATAGGACGAATATCTTGTAACTTTGTCAGAACTTTCTTCCCAAATAGACTGAAGTGCGTAGGTTTTAGTCTGGCAGACAATCTTGCTATAGGCGATTGTCGGGTGCAGCTTGTT
>CADBUT010000316.1 GCA_902797925.1 uncultured Spirochaetaceae bacterium | reverse complement strand
GAGGTCATCAGTATTATCCGCCTTGACAGACTGTTCGGTCTTAAGAATAAGACGGAATCTGAATATAACTTTATTGTTATCGTCGGTACAACGGATAAGAAGATTGGTGTAATGGTTGACGCTTTGATTGGTGAAGAAGATGTCGTAATCAAGCCGTTGCGCGACCAGTTTACAAACTCTCCTGGTATTGCAGGTGCTTCAATTCTTGGTGACGGTTCAGTTTCTTTGATTATTGATGTTTCTCAGCTGCTCGAGCTTGGTGTTAAGCAAGAATTGATTGCAAGACAAGAGCGTGAAGCCGTAATTTTGTAAGGGGTTATGTGATTATGGAACTTGTTACTGATGTAAAACCAGAGTTGACGGCTGAAAATATAGCTGATGAAAAAGAAAAGATGGTCGCTAACATCGACTTCAAGATGGTTTCTTTTTCGCTTGCAGGCAAAGATTATGCTATCGATATCATGCGTGTCAAAGAAATAGCTAAGGCCGGCCGCTTTACTTATGTTCCGAATACATCTCATTTTGTGCTTGGTGTTTATAACCTTCGCGGTGATATTATTCCTATAATTGACTTGAGATTGTTCTTCAATATTCCTGTACCGGAAAGAAGCGAGAACAAAATCGAAAATATGATTATCGTATCTATTGATGATCAGACTTTCGGTGTAGTTGTTGATGCAATTGATAAGGTTGTCGGAATACAGAAAAGCTCAATTCAGCCGCCGCACCCGTTGTTCGGCGATATTAATATTAAATATATTTACGGCGTAGTAGAAAACTCTGACCGTCTGTATATTTTGCTCGACATTGAGCGAATTTTCGGTGCTAAATCAGCAGATAAGGATGATAAAGAAGGCGAAGAATCTGCACAGCTTGCTTTAGTTGATCCTGTTACTAATGCGCCAAAAGCTGCCCCTGTTCAGAGCCAGCAGGCTGCTGCAAATAATGCTGCTCCGAATGTTCCCAAACAGGCTGCAGCACAAGCTGCTCCTGCTGTAAAAGAATCTTCTGATTATACGTTTATACTTGAATCACTTGCTTCTCAAAAGAAGTTTTATACAACTTCTATAAATGAAACTTGGGTAAAGCAGCGTTATAACGAATGGAAGGAAAAATCTGGCGGAACTGCAAAACAGCTTCAGACAGTTGCAGACTGTGATGAATTCTTACAGCCTTTCTATTCTACATGTACTGGTAAATTCTGGACTGAAGAATACTCACAGGCAATTTATAAGCTGTTGCCTGATAATGCTGCAAAACAGATTAATGTCTGGAACTTGGGATGTGGAAAAGGTTGTGAAACCTATTCTCTGGCTTGTATACTCCGCAAGAGATACCCTGATTCAAGAATCCGCATCTATGCGCATGATATTGATTTAATCAGCATATCAAACGCTCCTATGCTTACTGTTCCTGATGCGGCTGTTACATCATATCTTAAGCCGTATCTTTCTAAGAATGTAAGCGGTGCTAATGCTTTTGTTCAGGACATCAAGGATATGATTCTTTTTGAATACCATGATTGTATGAACACAGGCAATATGCCGAGTTCAGATTTAATTTTCTGTAGGGATGTGCTTTCATTCCTTCCGGAAAAATCTCAGTCATCAATGTTTGAAACTTTTGCTGATCAGCTGAAGGGCAATGGTTTGTTGATTCTTGGCGAGAATGAAAGTTTTGGAGTTAATGGAAACTGGCAGGAAAAAATGTCAGGTTCTATAGTAGTATATACAAAGTAACTCAATACTAAAGGAGAAATGCAATGCGGGTTGAGTATATTAATCCATTTGTTGAAGCAGCTAATAACATTTTATCCGAAGTTTTGGCTGGTGAAGTCAATCGGGGTGATTTGTATTTGAAGTCTACTTCAATGCCTGTTATGGGTGTAGCAACACTTGTTGGTTTGGCTGGTGATGTAGAGGGCCGTGTTCTTTTTGACATGTCAATGGATACAGCTTTGAAAATTGCTTCTAAAATGAACGGTGAAGAGCTTACAGAATTTGATGAGCTTGTAAAGGCAACAATTACAGAACTTGCCAATTTGATTACCGGTCAGGCAGTTACAAAATTACATGATTTGGGATTCAAATTCGATCTTACACCGCCGTCATTGTTTACAGGCGAAAAGATGGAAGTTTCAGACCATGAAGTAGAAGCTCTTATCGTTCCTATGCTTACTGAACAAGGAAAAATCGAAGTAAACGTAGCTATTCGCGAAAGGGTATAGACTTAAATAGACTGTGAATATCTATAAGACTGAAGGAGGTAGGTTTTAAAGTGCGTGTTCTTGTTGTAGATGATTCAATGTTCGTTGCAAAACAAATCGGTCAGATTCTTACTAGTGAAGGATATGAAATCGTAGCAACTGCTGGAGATGGTAAAGAAGGAGTAGATAAATACAAGGAATTATATCCAAATGTTGATTTGGTAACTATGGATATTACAATGCCTCGTATGGATGGTATTACTGCTCTTGAACAGATAATGGCATTTGATAAGAATGCTAAAGTTGTTATGATTAGTGCTTTAGGTAAGGAAGAGCTTGTTAAGAAGTCTCTGCTTATCGGTGCTAAGAACTACATTGTAAAACCACTTGACAGAAAAAAGGTTCTTGAAAGAATCAGTTCTGCATTGAAATAAGGAAAGGGCTTTAGCCTAGTTTAGTGCTTGTTTACAGGCACTTTCAGCTAGGCAAAGCCTCTTTTTTTATCTAAGGTTTGCGCCTTTTATTATTGGTTTAACTGAATTTATAAGCTCTTCTATCTGTGACGGCGTATAAGGTATAATCTTGTTATAACTGTCTTCAAGACAGTTTCCTGGCTTGAAATTTGCAAATTGCCATGATGCATCTTTTGGCAATAAAGCTGCAATCTTTCCAATATTGTCCATATCTACTAATGACGGAACAAGAACTGTTCTGAATTCTCTTTTGTCAGTTGGTAATTCTGAGATAATCTTTATAGACTTCTCTATGTTTCCAGAGTCGCTGCAAGCTAAAAGCTGATATCTATCCAGAGATGTTTTGACATCCATTGCGATAAAATCCGGGCAGCAGATTTTGTCTTTTAAAAGCTCTTCAATCTTTTCAGGAAATGTTCCGTTCGTATCTAGTTTTACAGCATAGCCAAGCTCATGTGCATTTGCTATCAGCGGCTTAAGATAATGCGAAATACATGGTTCTCCACCTGAAATTACAAAACCGCTTATAACGTTTTTGCGCTTTTGCAGATGAGCCATTACTTCGTCGAATGAAACAGCTTCAAAGTCTTTGAATGTGCCTGTTACCAAGTCTTTGTTGTAGCAGTATGGGCAACGCAAGTTGCAGCCATGAAGAAAAAGGGCAGATGATACTTTTTTAGGAAAATCTACAAGGGAGGTTTTTACAAGGGCACCGATTAGAACGGTGCCCTGTATATCAGCGTTGTTTAGCACAAAGCAGGCTCTTTTTCAAGAATTTCTTCAAGGTCAGCTGTGCTGTTTGCTCTGCCTGCTTCGCCGCCGAATTCATTGAAAAGAACTACTGTCGGTGCAGACATGATGCCAAGCTCTGAAGCTCTGTTGAAGCCTGCTTCTGAATCTACGTCAAAAGTTTTGCCTGGAATAGCAACCTGTGACATATATTCCTTTACAGGCGGGCAGTTAGGACATGTTGCTCTGACAAACATCTCATAGCGTACTGGTGTACCGCCGCATACAACTTCAGTTTCAGCTGGTGATGAAGAAACCTCTGTTCTTGCAGTTGCATCTGGAAGCTTGTTCGTGTCGTATACGAACATTTTGCGGTGGTCATATTCGTCACGCTTTCCCTTATTCCAGTTTCGTACAGAGCGGTAATATCCGACTATACGTGCATATACTTCAGTTTCTGTGCCTTTAACATTTGCAAGAGCTTCTTTTGTTCTTGCAATTTCAGCATCGATTTCAGCAAGTGGTCTAGTTGTCATTTCTGGTCCTTCCTTTAATAAGAATATTTAGTATGATGTAATTGTCTTTTCAATAGCGTCTGCGTCTATTTCTTAAGCTGTGCAAGCGCTTCTTCGCGTTCTGCTTCAAGCTGTGCAAGCTTTTCGCGGAATTTCTTTTCGGTTTCTGCCTTGCAGATCGGGCATTCAAAATGCTCGCCTTCAAGGTAGCCGTGAATGCGGCAAACCGAGAATGTCGGCGAAATAGTCAAATACGGAATGCGGTAGTTCGCGGTAATTGATTTGACCAAATCGCGGCAAGATTCCCAGTCTTTGATTGCTTCGCCCATGAATGTGTGGAAGACAGTTCCGCCTGTGTATTTCGTCTGAAGCGATTCCTGATGGTCAAGCGCTTCAAAAACATCAGACGTAAAATCAACCGGCAGCCATGTAGAATTCGTATAGAACGGGTCACTTGTGCCCGATGTGATGATATCAGGGTAGTTCTTCTTGTCATGGCGTGCAAGGCGGTATGACGTACTTTCAGCCGGTGTTGCTTCAAGGTTGAAAAGCTCGCCTGTCTTTTCCTGGTAGTCAGCAAGGCGCTGCCTCATGTGATTGAGCACCTTTTCGGCAAATGCCTTGCCTTTAGGCTCGGCAATTGAAACGCCGAGAAAGTTCAAGCAGCACTCGTTCATGCCGCACAAGCCGATTGTATTGAAATGGTTATCGAGCTTAGTCAGATAACGCTTTGTATATGGGAACAGTCCGCCGTCAAGAAGCTTCTGGATAACTTTGCGTTTTGCGCAGAGACTTTCTTTTGCCAAATCCATAAGGTAGTCAAGGCGTGCAAAGAACTGCTCTTCGTTGTTAGCAAGATAGCCGATTTGCGGCATGTTGATTGTGACAACACCGAGAGAGCCTGTAAATTCATCTGAACCGAAAAGACCGCCGCCGCGCTTGCGCAATTCGCGCTTGTCAAGTTGAAGGCGGCAGCACATTGAGCGCACGTCGCTCGGGTTCAAGTCTGAATTGACGAAGTTCTGGAAATACGGAGTACCGTATCTGGCTGTCATTTCAAACAGAAGCTTTGCGTTTTCGCTGTTCCAGTTGAATTCTTTGGTGATATTGTAAGTAGGAATAGGGTAAGCAAAACCACGGCCAGAAGCATCGCCTTCAATCATAAGCTGAATAAAAGCCTTGTTGATAACGTCCATTTCAGGCTGACAGTCGCCGTAAGTGAAGTCCATTTCTTTTCCGCCGACAATTGCCGGCTTGTTCTTAAGGTCTTCAGGACAAGTCCAGTCAAGCGTAATGTTTGTAAAAGGAGCCTGTGAACCCCAGCGGCTTGGTGTGTTTACGCCGAAAATAAAGCTCTGAATGCACTGACGTACTTCTTTTACAGAGAGATGGTCTTTGCGAACAAAAGGGGCAAGATATGTATCAAAAGAGCTGAATGCCTGGGCGCCTGCCCATTCATTCTGCATAATGCCTAAGAAATTGACAATCTGGTTTACGAGCGTAGAAAGGTGAGTGGCCGGTGTAGATGTAATCTTGTCCGGTACACCGCCGAGACCTTCCTGTATAAGCTGACGCAGAGACCAGCCTGCACAGTAGCCTGAAAACATAGAAAGATCGTGAATGTGGAAAGCCGCATTCTTATGAGCTTCTGCAACTTCTGCAGAATAAATGTTCTTAAGCCAATAGTTTGCTGTGATTGCGCCTGAGTTATGAAGAATAAGACCGCCGAGAGAGAAGTTTACGTTTGCATTCTCGTTTACGCGCCAGTCTGACTGGCTGAGATAGCCGTCCATTGTCTTATTGATGTCGAGCACAAGGTTCTTTGTGTCACGGATAGCCTCATGTTTTGAACGGTAAAGGATATATGCCTTTGCTACAGCTACTTCGCCGCGCTCAATAAGAACAGTCTCTACAATGTCCTGAATCTCTTCAATAGCAGGAATAGAATGTTCGTGGCGCAGAGACATCATGTCCTTAAGCTTTTTCTCAACTTCAATAGTAAGAGTTTTTGCCTTTTCTTCATTCGGCTTTTTTTCAACTGCTTCAATTGCTTTGTTGATGGCTGCCGTTATCTTAGAAGGATCATATCTCTTTATTTCTCCGGAACGTTTAACGACATTTTTGATTACAGTAGTTGATTTTGTTTTTTCTCCCAGAAGATTTTTCCACTCTGGAAAAGTAGTTGTTTCGCTCAAGATTCCCCTCCAAGATTCTTAATTTCAGCAATAAACTCGTCAAGGCTTTCAAAGTGACGGTAAACGGAAGCAAAACGGACGTATGCAACCTTATCCAATGCAAAAAGCTTTTCGAGTACAATTTCGCCTAAAGCTACTGTTGTAATTTCCCTCGAATGCTTTCCCTGCATTACGGCTTTGTCTTCAATTTCGCTTACGACAGTCTCTATTGTGTCATTCTGAATAGGCCTCTTCTCCAAGGCACGTTCAATTCCTTTTGCAAGTTTTGTCCTGTCAAAAGGTTGTCTTCTTCCGTCACGCTTTATAACCATAAACTGTTTTTCTTCTACCAGTTCATAGCTTGTAAAACGGTAACCGCAAGAAAGACATTCCCGGCGCCGGCGGATACTTTCGCCGTTTGCCATTGTACGTGACTCGATTACCTTATCATCGAAATTTCCACAATATGGACACCGCATGAAATATCCTTGTTAATAAACATACAAGAGAAAAGCATTGTAAAATAGTAGAAATAATATATGCTAAATATCTGGAAACTTTATCCACAGTTTTTACACAACTAATCTACATTCGTTTTATATATAGCGTTTTCTAATGTTGTTTAATCATATATCGGCACTATATGTGGTGTCAATAGAAAAAAATGAAAATTTATTGAATTTACAATTCAGATGCAGAATTATTTGTCATATCAAAAAATATATTGGAATTGTAACAAATTTTATGTAAAACTAATATAAGCGGCTGTTTGCATGCTTCTTATGACATGCCTAATTCTGTATAGTTTCTGTATTTAAACACCGATTTCGATTTCGTTGCAAAGTGCTTCGTAGAGAATGGCCTTGTCTTTGTTCATTTCGCGGACGGTGTTTGCAAGTCTCTTTGCAAGAACGGCAAGAACTCGGTAGCCCAAAACAGGTTCCCTGTCGCAGATTTCAAGAAACTTCTTGCCGGAAATCGTAAGGGTAGTGCATTCTGTTTTTGCCGTAACAGTAGCAGAACGTGTGTCGTTGCTGATAATCGAAGTTTCGCCGAAAAAGATGTTCTGCTCTGAAGTCAGCGTTGCAAGCGCAATAACGTCGCCGGCCGGTGTGTCACGCGTAATCAGCACCTGCCCGGAATATAGAAT
>CADBUT010000315.1 GCA_902797925.1 uncultured Spirochaetaceae bacterium | reverse complement strand
GCAACGTCATACTTGATGCCCATGCCGGCAAAAACCATTACAAAGTCTTCATCTGAATTGCGTATCTGCGCCTGCCTGATAATCTGCGCAGCGAGCTTGTTATGCGGCAGACCGTTGCCCGAAAATATCGGCAGCTTCTGACCGCGGATAAGCGTGTTCATTCCGTCAATTGCGCTTATTCCTGTTTGAATAAAGTCACGCGGATAAACACGCGCATAAGGGTTTATCGGGTAGCCGTTTACGTTAATCTTTTTTGACGAAATAATCTCAGGGTAGCCGTCAATCGGCTTGCCGAGACCGTTGAAAATGCGGCCGAGAAGTCCTTCGCTTACGCGCAGCTCCATCGGCGAATCAAGAAATTCGACAGTTGTATTCTCAAGATCTATGCCGCTTGTAGAACCGAATATCTGAACAACAGCATATTCGTCTGAAACATCTATGACACGTCCTGTGCGCTTTTCGCCTGTACGGTCGCGGACGGCAGCAATTTCACCATAAAAAACATTGTCAGACCGCTTTACAATTACGATAGGGCCGTCAACAGACTTAACGCCGCGGTATTCCATTCCTTTCATCGTATATCCACCTTTCGATAAAGCTTTTCAAGCCCGTCAAACTGTTCATTCAGGCGCTGCGAAACAGCCGTAATCTTTTCAAGCTGATCATTCGGAACAGTTGTCTTTATACGGATGATATCTTCTCTAACCGTAAGAGCTGATATTTTTACAAGCGGCGCTCCATGTGAGATAACATCAAGTGCTTTTTTATAGAACTGCATTATAAGCGACAGAATCATTATCTGCTTTTCCGGCACAGAATAAACGTCTATTTCGTCAAACGCGCTCTGCTGCAAAAAGCCGTTCTTTATCATTTCAGCTACAATCAGCACAAGGCGGTCTGCATCAGGCAGAGCGTCAGGTCCGATAAGGCGCACAATCTGCTGAAGCCTCTGCTCGCGTTTTAAAAGGTCAAGCGCCTGCTGCCTTACTTCTGCCCAGCGCGGGTCAAGCCTGTTCCACCATTCGCGCACTTCGGCGGCATATTCTGAATAAGACTCAATCCAGCCGATAGCCGGATAATGGCGTGCATTCGCAAGCTCGCGGTCAAGTGCCCAGAAACAGCGGATAAAGCGCTTTGTGTGCTGCGTAACCGGCTCAGAGAAATCTCCTCCCGGCGGCGAAACAGCACCAATAATAGAGACAGAACCTTCTTTACCGCACAAAGCGTTGACACGCCCCGCGCGCTCGTAAAACTCGGCAAGTCTTGTCGGCAGATAAGCAGGAAAACCTTCTTCCGCCGGCATTTCTTCCATGCGTCCTGAAAGCTCGCGCAAAGCCTCTGCCCAGCGGCTGGTTGAATCAGCCATAATTGCTACAGCCATGCCCATGTCTCTGTAATATTCAGCCAGCGTAATGCCTGAATAAAGCGAAATTTCGCGTGCGGCAACAGGCATGTTTGATGTATTTGCAATAAGAATTGTTCTTTCCATCAATGAACGGCCTGTTCTCGGGTCAATCAAAGTCGGAAATTCAGTGAGAACGTCGGTCATTTCGTTGCCGCGCTCACCGCAGCCAATGTAGACGATAACATCTGCGTCGCACCATTTTGCAATGGCGTGCTGTGTCATTGTCTTGCCCGTGCCGAAACCACCCGGAATAGCAGCCGTGCCGCCTTTTGAAAGAGGGAAAAACACGTCAATAACGCGCTGACCAGTCATCAAAGGCTCAGAAACAGCTAGTTTTTCAGTATAAGGACGCGGCTTTCTTACAGGCCAATATTGCGTAAGCCCAAGCTCCTCGCCGAATTCGGTTTTACCGATTACGTCATTGATTGTGTAGTCACCTTCAGGCGAAAGCTCTACAAGTTTTTTTCCGCGTGTAAGCGGCGGCACCATAATTTTATGCAGAACAGACTTTGTTTCCTGTACTGTGCCGAGAACAGCACCGGCGCTTATTTCATCGCCCGCCTTCATCAAAGGCACAAAATGGTACTTTTTCTGTTCGTCTAAAGGAACACTTCTCTGCCCCGGCAGCAGAAATGCCCCGGATTCTTCGTACATGCTTTCAAGCGGACGCTGAATGCCGTCATAAATCTTTCCGATGAGCCCGGGTCCAAGACGGAGCGCGAGAGGTCTGTTGGTGCTTACGACTTTTTCACCTACAGACATTCCTGTATCATCTTCGTAAACCTGAATTGTGGCATTGCCTTCTTTCAGGCGTATAATTTCACCGATAAGTTTTGAATTTCCTACATCAACTACATCGTAGAGGCCGCATCCGTCAAGGCCTTCAGCATAAACAATCGGCCCGGAAATTCTGGTAATTTTGCCTTCAATCATTGATTAATTCTCCCGCCAAAAAGTGCTTCGGCAATCTCATAACGGTAAGTATCTACAATTTCTTCGATAAGCTCATCTATGGTAACACGGCAGCGGACAGATTTATCTGTGCTTTCAATTATCATTCCATACTCATCGTGCAGTTCCTTAGCAGTATCATCATTTAACGGAATAAATGATTCTATATTCAATTTACTAAAATGCTTCTGGAACATTTTTTTCAGTTCATCCTGCTGAAAACCATGAAATTTGACTGTCAGTTTTTTGTCAGCAAGTTTTGATTCATAGCGCTTTAAAAGATTTTCGAGCAGAGCTATTTTCTTTTCACTGCTCAAGCCGTCTATAAACCGGTAAATGCCATTAAGAATTGATGAATCTATAAAAGACACAAGAAAACGCTCTTTTTCAAGCGGCAGGGCTGCATTCAGGTCTTTCTTTAATGCTTCAGCCCGGGCGGCATAAAAAGCCTGCTTTTCTTTTGAAACAGCCTCTATACGCGCTGCAAGCTCGTCCATTATTTTTTGACTGTCTTCATCCGCCCGCTTCAAAAGTTTCTCAGCTTTACGGCGTGCGTCTTCCTGTATCTCTTTGTCAAGGATTTCCGTCGAACGAAATTCTTCCATAATTTACTCGCTTTATACTGAAATTCCGACAGCTTCGCGGATTGTTTCAGTAAGAGATTTTTTACCTTCCAAATGTCCGTTAATGCCGGGAATTTCTACAATCAGAGGATATTCACCGGACAGCTGCCAGTCAGTAATCTCTTCTTCAAGCATAACAGACACTTCTTCTGTAATAATCAGAATTTTTGCGCGTTCTTCTGTTACCGGAACACCGGAAACTACATCGCCCCTGCCGGTAATGCGGTTGAAGGCATCCAGAGCTTCCGCGCGGTTCAGTGCCACAGCACCTTTTACACCGACTAAAGAAAATGCCAGAACGAGTTCCCGCTCGCCGATAACAAAATACTGCACAATTCAATCCTTACATAACAATAATAAGCAATGCAACAAGGAATCCCCAAAGACAGATACCTTCTGCAAGACCTACGAACGGAAGGGCTTTACCGGAAAGCTCTGCATTTTCGGCCATTGCGCCCATTGCAGCAGAACCGATTTTGCCTACAGCCATACCGCCGCCGATACATGCGAAACCTACAGCTGCGGCAGCTGCAAAATACTTAAGATAAGATGTATCTGCAGGAGCAGCTTCGCCTTCTGCAAACAGCAGCGCACCGGCAAGAACCATCATCAGAACCAAGAAAATTTTCTTCTTCATTATATTACCCCTTTAACAAAGTCAGCTTTACGCCGAATCTATTTCTCTTTATATTTGAACTGGAACGGCTTGAATTCAACTCCTGTTTCATTAAAGAACTTAGAGAAGAATTCATAATACTGCAAACGCAAAACTTGAATTGCAACTATCATGCCTTCCAGAACTATTACTACAACATTGCCAATAATTACAACAGCCAGACCTCCTATTCCGCCAAGTAATTTATTCATCTCAAAAATGATATAGCCCAAAACAACGTGTGCAAGCGCAAACGCACCTACACGCAGAAAACTTACGGTGTTTGACAGATAAGTTGAAATAACCTCGATTATTTCAACAAGTCCTTCGATTACAGCACCCAAAAAGCCGTTATCAAAAATTGGGTGCTCGCCTGAAACAAGCCTTTCGAGCGGGTGCGCAAAGAACACACCAAGCAAAGTCAGTCCGATAAAAACCCAGTCAAAGATAGAAATGCGGTGCTTAAAAGCTGCCATTCTTATTGCAAGAGCAATAACATACCAGAAAAAGAAAGCTCCGCACATACCTGTTTTGCCGAAAAAAGCGTTGCCGTATTTTTTCAGCGAAATATTATTCATAAAGTTTATAATAAGACCAAGTGAGTTGATTACAAAACCGACCGAAAGCGTAAAACCGAAAAAGATGAAAACCAGCGGCATATTTCCGCTGCCCGGCATAAGATGCAGAATAGGCGCAAAAGCCTTTTCTTTACCGACAAACAGACCTGTAACAAACAGACCGAAAGGACGCAGAAGCTCATCATTCGTAAAGAACTCGCCCGTCAGCAGCCCCATTATAAAGCTTGAAATGCCAATCGAAATGAAAATCAACGAATATTTGTTCCAGCCGCCGACTTTTAGAATGTTGAAATACATTAAAAGCCCGGCAAGAATAAACACAAGCCCCT
>CADBUT010000314.1 GCA_902797925.1 uncultured Spirochaetaceae bacterium | reverse complement strand
TATCGAAGACGGCGCGCAGTCGCCCGGCGAAAACTGCTACGGAAAATCAATTACAGATCCGTGTCTCGGCTGGGAAAAAACAGAACGCCTGATTTATGATATTGCGGATAAGCTGTAAAAAATCTGCATAGTTTTACGCAGTCTTTTATATAAAATACAGAAAATGAGATTCTCAAGAGCATGCCTGCAGTGCAATCTTTTCATTTTGTTTGATTTATAAGATAAAAATTCGGGCAAAATGAAAATTCTAGTTCACATAAGGTATATGTTGTTATATAATAACTTATTACTAAATAAAGAAATTGTTCTTCCTTGCTGTGCTTATGAGGACATAATGGCAGAAACAATGGCAACACAAATTTTAAGTAAAGCTGGTACTTGTAGAATATGAAATTTAAAGACCTCCGTTCATCAGCTCTACTTTTGTTTAAGAAAACCTTTCTGTATCCGGCTTCTTATAAAGAAATACTTGCTGATAAAAATATAAGACGTATTCACTTTATTTTAATAATTCCCTTTCTTTTTTGTGTTTGTGGTTTTATTGTATTTCTTAAAAGTGGAACGGGCTATACTTCTGAAAACACATACATGCTGCTGTACTATATCCTCTTTATGAGTCTTGATTTTTTTAGTTTTATTTCGGCATCGATTATCATAAAGAAAAATATAAAGTCCGTTTTTCTCAAACAGGCGATTGTAAATATAGTTATCTGCGCTTTTATGGGTCTGTTTGTTTATGGAATTTTTGATTCTTTTGAAAGCCGCATAATTGTAGATTTCATTTTTTTTACTGTATTGGTTCTTCTGTCAGTTATTTTTTTGGATCTCAGCCCTATTCTCTATTTTTTTATGATAACAATCGGCTTAACTTGTCTGGGTGCAAAAGTCGTAATATTACAAGTGCCGATAAACATGCTGAATATATATTTTTTCGGTGTTGTTATAATTTTTGTCTGTTTTTTCAAGCAATATGTGACAGTCCGCAATTTAAGACAGGAAGCCCAGATTCTTGCGCAGCAGAAGCAGTTAGAAGCTCAAAACGAAGAGCTTGAGCGCCAGAAAAATCTGCTGTTGAATAACAAGGAACTATTGGAAGCTGAAGTTCTTGAGCAGACTGAATCAATCCACAGACGTGACGATCAGATTATCAAGATGCAGGATTCTACAATCATTGCATTGTCTAACCTTATAGAAAACCGCGACGAGGACACCGGAAACCATGTAAGCCGCACAAGCCGCTATGTCAATATGCTGACAAAACGGGCACTTGAAGTAAATCTTTATACTGACACGATAAACGAAAAATTTTTGGAAAATATCCGCAAAGCCGCACCTTTGCATGACATGGGAAAGATTGTTGTTTCAGATATGATTTTGAGAAAGCCTGGCAAACTTACAGAAGAAGAATTCAAAGACATGCAGCGGCATACAATTGAAGGCGGCAGAATCGTAAAAGAAATTTTGAGCGATATAGAAGACACTGAATATATAGAAATGGCTTCAGAAGTAGCTTTGTACCACCACGAAAAGTTTAACGGTACAGGCTATCCGTACAACCTTAAAGGCTGTGCGATTCCTGTTTCAGCCAGAATTATGGCTATTGCTGATGTTTTCGACGCTCTTGTTTCTAAGCGCTGCTATAAAGAGCCGTTTTCGCTCGACGAGGCTTTGCAGATTATCAGAGATGAGTCGGGCAAGCATTTTGACCCGTTTCTTACCGAGGCATTTTTGAGCTTAAAAGACGAGCTTAGAGAATGTCTTAACAACGACAGACTGTAACTGCAATGACCTGGGTTTTTCTTGTTCTTTTGTACGGCATCTTAAAAGGCGGCAGGGAAATTGCCAAAAAAAAGGCGATGTACACAAACACTGTAATGGAAGTGCTTGTGGCTTACACGGCAATTTCTTTTATTCTGGTTGTGCCGCAGGCAAAAGACGCCGGCGGTATGGAGCTTAAGTATTATTTTCTTGTTGCACTCAAAGCTTTTGCCATTTTTCTTGCATGGATTTGCAGTTTCCGCTCTTTAAAGCATTTGCCTGTAAGCCTTTACGGTATTCTTTCGCTGTCACGCATTCTTTTTGCCACATTGCTCGGCGTTATTGTGCTGCATGAAACTTTGGGAATTTTTCAGATTCTGGGGCTTGTGCTTGTAAGCTCAGGGCTTCTGCTTTTAAAGTTTAAGCCATTTAAAAAAGGGCAGGACAGCACAGCCCGCAATGATTCCGCAGAAAATCATGATGAAATGCTTACGCCAATTCCGATTAGAGAAACTACTGCATTTTTTGTTGTGCTTGCGTTCCTTTCCTGTGTCTTCAATTCTGTTTCGGGCTTTATGGATAAGATTCTCATGAAAGACATAAACAGCTCGCAACTGCAGTTCTGGTACATGCTGTTTCTTGTGTCTTATTATGTGATTTATCTGCTTGTGCGTCGCGAAAAAATCAGCTTTTCGGTACTGAAAAACAAATGGGTCTGGCTGCTTGCGGTTATGTTCGTAATCGGAGATAAGGCGCTGTTCATTGCAAACGCCAGCCCCGAAAGCCGCATAACCGTAATGACGCTGATAAAGCAGAGTGCGTGCATCGTTACTATTCTTGGCGGAAAATTCATTTTCAAAGAAAAGGGTATCGGCTACAAGCTGTTCTGCGCTTCAATTATTATTGCAGGAATTGTCCTCGGCGTTTTGTAAAGTTCCAGTCTCTTAGCTATGGCTGATGGGTGAAGCCGAACCGCAGCAACTAGTTTGGTCACTGAGCTTAGTCGAAGTGACCGAAGATGGGGCAATACTGCTATGTCCGGTGGTTTCGACTCCGCTCAACCACCGGATAGGGGCGGGCAGTGGAGCAATAAAAAAGGCCACCGGAACCGGTGACCTTTGACTGCTATGTTTTATGGGCGGGAGTTAGAATAGGTCTTGTCAGCTTTTAACGCCGGATGCTCAGCAATCTGAGAGCCGTATGCTGTAAACTCAACGATATATGACTTAGGATTCTTAGCTCCGCCTGGCTTATCAGTCAAATTATTCCAAACATAAAGTCCAGAATACTGACAGTAAAATTCTGTATCACCATTATTCGGTTCATTCCAATGAGCCTCTTTACCATTTTTTACTGCATAGTCCAGATTATTCAAATCACGATCTTCATCATTATCCCAAGATGAAAACATTCCAGATACACGCTGGTTTGATTTGGTTATTATATCATCTTTGCCATCTTTGCCTTTTGCAAACTTACCTGTCCAAGTTTTACCTGTATAGAATATCTTGCCTTCTTCAGGACCGCATGCCCATATCCAGTTATCGCCGCTTAGAGTACCACCAAGCCATGTTGTAGCAAGCTGCGGTTCGACACTTCCATAATAATCATCTTTTTTCAGCAGTCTGTCATAAATAAAGCGGTTCTCAACACTTGATGTTATAGTTACAAGATAACCATTCAGACCATCAAGTTCTTGTTTTTTTGCCTCGTCATTTGCATTCGTCCAAGAAATATCTGCATTATTCTTGATAATCTTGTAGAAACTTCCGTTGAAATACGTTACAGCGTTGTATATCTCAGACCACGGTACCGTCTGCAAATTTATGTTGACCTTAACATTAGTTCCGTAGAATTTGATTTTGCCGAAATATTCAGATACTTTTTTAGGCGACAAATTACCAGCTTCAGACTTAAACTGAACATATTGTAATTTTGTAGAAGTGCTTATGCTGCCATTATCTTTATCGATATACGAAATGGCACCATCTTTATCATACGGAATAGCCATGTCAAAAGTTCCGCCTTCAATTGTTGTAGACGGCAGAATAAAGAATGCATTATCTCCGTCAACAAATACACTGAAAATAGTGCCTTTTGCGCTGACGTGTCCGCCACCAAGAGTAAAGAATGCGCCGTTCTCATCAACATCTATTTTGTAAGGTTTGTCAGGCAGACCTACAGAACCATTAACAACAACGTCCGAGTTTGCTACTTTTATTTTATAAGTATCATTGCCATCTACATTTCTTAAAATGAACTTGTCAGCATTTGCATAATTGCCGCCTTCAGATTTTGCGACAACATCTTCATCAGATAGTGAATCTGCTGCAATAAGTGTAATATTGCTATTGATGCCGGTAAGAGAATTGCTTATCTTTACGATATTTCCCGGACAGGTTGAAAGGCGTATACCATGCTCATTTTTATCACCAATAATCGGGCTGCCGGAAAGCCATACATTTGTTGTTGCAGAAGCTTCTACGTCTTGAAGCATACCGCCTATTATGGCGATTTTTGCATTCGGCAGAGAAGCGCAGTCAGGATTCACTGTAGCATCAGGGTGATTGCCTGCCTTAACATTCCAATTGGTAAAATCATTTGTGTGAGCAGGGTCAATGTCTGAAAGATTAACATCATCAGCATCAAAAGCGCCGTCATTGTTCAGGTCATAATAAATCTGTGAACCCGGCGATGTAACAATAACAGAGCGGCCGTTTGTATAAACAGTTTGACTGGCTGTATCAACTCTTGGTGCAGGCAGCCATTTCGGCCAAAGCTCAACATCGGCAGTCTTTTCATGAGAAATCCAGCCCTCTATTGGAGAACCGGCACAGTTTTCGTCTTCATACCAGCCCGCAAAGCAGTAATTCTGCTTTGTTACTTCTCTACGGACAGCAAGTGTAACACTCTGACCTTCGTTGAAAGAATGTATATAGCCGCTGGTATCTCCTTCCATGTGATATGTAATGCTATGCTCGTTAGGGTCAAGCTGCTCAAATGTAACAGTCCACTGTTTTACAGCACCATTCTGTGCGGTTACGCTATATGTAACAGGCACACTGAAATCCTGTGCTGCACCAGATTCTGGTGAAACAGAGGCATTAGAAGAAACTGTAAATTCAGGTATAAGGGTAGATTTGTCAGGTAATGTATCAAACGGATACTTAACAACTACTTTAGCGTTAGCACTGTCAATAATGCCGACCAAATCAGAAAGAACATCATCTGTTGTTATGGCTGAGTCGCCTTCAAAAGCGGCTTCGTTTGAGTCTTTTTTGAATTCAAATGTAAGAATTTCTGCTTCGGCAGATAAAACAGGTGCTGTGGTTGAAGATGTATTGTTAGAAGATGCTCCAGATGATGCT
>CADBUT010000313.1 GCA_902797925.1 uncultured Spirochaetaceae bacterium | reverse complement strand
TGAAAGGCTTATGCACCTTACAGAACAGGCGCAAAGATAAGGCGGATAAAATACGGAATTAAACTTTTTCTGAACATCTGAAAAGACTGCGCTCTGCAAATTGTTCTCAAAAGTACGCGTCTTTTCAGGTTTAAAGCTTCTAAAGTAGCCAGAATTTCCGTCTGCCTGCTGAATGTAATAATCTGCAGCCGGTGCCGCCGCTTTGCTCAAGATACTGCCATAAGCTTGCTCGGCAAAGCGTGTGCCAAAATTTACAGACGGCACGCTTCCGTACGGCACAAAGCAGATTGAGAATATTAAAGCTAAAAAGCAAAAACGCAGGGCTTTTTTCATGAACCTGCCTTTTGCGGCTCAACAAAAGCAGTTGCAAAAAGATAGAGGTTTTCGTTAAAGCCCAAAGTACAATAGCCGAGGAAGCAGTACATGTTCTTTTTTATGCCGGCCGCAAAATTCTTCTGAATATATGCCGTATACTCTTTGCCGGCAGCAGAAACACGAACTTTGCAGTTATAAATCTCAGTAATTTGTCCGTTTCCCACAAAATTTGAAAATTTGACAACATGCCCGGCATCGTAATTTGAAAGCGGCTCAACGTCAGAAACAATCTTAACAAAAGTAGCACCTTTCGCAAGCTTATTGCTGAAAACATAGCGGTTGCCCTTTGCACCGTCAGCGCTAAAAAACAGTGCATGAAGATACTTCAAATTATAGCACGGATACTGAATCAAGAAAAAATCAGCCGGAAAATATGCCGTGCGCACTCCGTCTGAAAGACCGTACATATAAGGCTTGTCTGAAGCGTCTACTTTTTCAATCTGACAGCGTATGCCTTTTTTGGCAAATTCTTTGTCAGAAAAAATGCATCTGTATTCGGCAATTGCGCCGTTTTCAAAAACTTCTTCCTGATATTCAAAGCCCGATTCTTTTTGAAGCGATTCCGAAAGATAATACGAAATTTTCCGCTGTTTTCCGGCTTCATCAAAATGAACTATGGCATATTGATACTGCTTGAACTGCGCGTCTTCCGGCTGAAACACAAATTTTTCAGATATGCCGTTATACTCGTTTTTACCTTCCAGCGTGATTTGTTCTGCCGCAAAAACATTTGCGCAAACGCACAAAAGCAAGCCAAGCAAAACCGCTTTCAATTTATTCTTCATTTATAAGAAACTCCGTTTAGTTATGCGCTAGTTTATTTCTGAAACGCCTCGAAGTCAATCGAATTATTTACAAAACGGTTGAATTTCGTGTCTGTCTTTGATATGTTCTATATGATTTTTTGCGGTTGTCATATAACGGCTATTATCCGGGCTTCCCAAGCCCGAGACGCGGGTCCGACTCCCGTCAACCGCTTATTTTAAGCTGAAAATAAATAATAAAACTTGCGCCCTGCTACGCTTGCTCAGAATCAACTTCTTGCTTTTTTATTTTTTCCATTAAATAGCTTTGATACACAAAATCACCTTGCATACACGCCATTGGGAAAACGTATATTTCTTTATTTGTTTTGAAATACACAAGCTCCTCACCAGACCATAGTTTTTGAAATTGTTCAATTGCTGTTATTTCAGCAAATGAAATCAGCCTTTCACCAATGTGAAGACCGTCTTTGTCTATAAAATTATTCTTTTCAGCTTTACGGAAAAGCTTAATCTGTTTGATAAAACTTGAAACAGTGAAAACAATTAAAACCAAACCTAAAATAGTACCAAAATAAAATCGGGAAAAAGGAATCAAAGAAACAAATCCAAATACAAAAGAACAAAAATCTATAATATATGCATTACGTTTCATCTTTTTTGGAACTGCTAAATTTCGGCTTGTGTTTTCAAATTCGTTGCATTTTTGTTTGAAAAACTCTTGAAAGAATGTTCCAAAAAAGGTTTCAAACATATTTTTCGTTTTTTCATCTAATATTAAATAAAAAGCTCTTTTTTCTCCATCAAAGATAAATTTGTATATTGGAATTTCTCCAAAAGCACGAAATCGCAAATTTTGAAGTTCACTAAAATCATATTTTATGATTTTACCAAACCTCTTTACTAACAGCGAATTATTCTCAATTTTAAAAGATAGTCTGACTTGTAAAATCAATCCAAGCAGTACAATTTCGAGTATAGTGAGAATGAAAAACGTTGCAATGCCAACGCCGTTTAATTCCTCTGGCAACATAACCACGAGAAAAACAATAACAAACAGACAAAAAGTAAGATAAAAAAATAATGTAGCCTTTGTCTTAAAAGAATTTGAAACGAAATCCATTTTATATTTTCCCTTTATTAGATTTATCTATTGCGAAACGCCTCTTTCTGGCCAGCGGCCTTGGCAGCCTTTGGGGAAAGAGTAGCCGGCGTAGCTGAGCGGCTTGTCTTCGACGGTGAACCACGGCGAAATAGATTCAAAGCTTTCTATTATATGCAGGTCTTGCGCCGGCATGTAGCCCTGCCCTAAAAGCATAATCTTTTTGCCGGTCTTTTTGTCAACCGCCATGTCTGTTACAAAAACCGCGTGCCCCGGATTTCCGCTCTGCACGAACACATCGCCGATGCGCAAATCTTTTATGTCGATTGGCACAATTTCTTTTGCCATAGAGCGCGTGCTCGCATAGCTGTAAACAATGCGGAGATATTCGTCAAAAATTTTCCGCGAACTGCCCTTTGCATAGCCGCTTTTCCAGCCGCTGCCCGTAAGGCGGTAGCCTTCCATAAATTTTTTGAACGGCAGATAAATTCCGCTCTCTGCGTTAAAGCCGATTTTATCGTATTCGCCGCGCGCATAATAATATTCGGCGCGCATTTTCATGCAGGCGTCTGCGCATTGAAGCAAATCTTCGCTAAGGTTCGGAAAATCGTAAACGGCAGCGTGATAGCTGTTGCGCTTTAGCTGACCGTCGTAGTAATAGACTTTCGCGTCAGCAGATTTGAGCGGCAGCTTGCGGTAAAACTCTTCGTAAGAGCCTTTTTCAACAGGCACACGCTCATAGCCTTCAGGCACGCTTATGCGCGTTTCCACAGTCATGCCGTTGGGGTTAATCTCAACAGAAGAGCTTTCTTGCGGCGCAAAGATTGAATCAAATATCATGTTCCAGTCTATGTCGTCAGACGAAGTTCCGGCCGGAATTGTGACAGTCACCGTTCTTTCGGCATCATCTGAACTGCTGCCAGATTGCTTCGCCGGCTGCTGTGTCTGATTTTTCGCCGCTGACTGCGGCTCTGTCTTTGCAGATTGAGCGCCCGGCTCCGGCTTCTGTGCAGTTCTGTTAGAGCTGAAAACCGACGTAGACGGCCGCTCAATAACCACAGAATGATTTTCTTCTCTGGCTCTTGCCACGGCAGTTGTGTACGAAATAGTCTGCTTTGCAACAACAGCCGAGCTTTTGTCGCGGCACACGTACTCAATGGCATTAATCACCGGGTAATCGAAAATCTCCGTTTCAAGATATTCCTTTATTTCAGCAATAACCAGCGCCGAATCGAGCATCTGCGCGTATGTGTGGTTCTTCAACACGACAAGCTTGAGCCGCAGAGGAATTGCACCGCCGTAGTTCTTCAGCTGCTTTTCGTCAGCCGAATCATACGCGAGCGTCACCGTCACTTTTACAGTCTTTTTGTCTGATGTCGTCAGCTTAATCTCGTTAATCGGGTAATATCTTGTTTCAGCAAAAACCGCGCCCGCCTGCACGAGCATCAGAAGCACCATCACCGCAGCGCAGCAAATCCGTTTAGCCAGTTTGTTTGTCATAAACTCATTGTAATTGAAGAAACTCAAATTGAAAACGCTTTTGTGAATGAAAACTAGAGGAAACCTCTGTGATATTGCAAGATGATGTTGCAAACATGGTATTATTTGTAAAAGAAAAGATTATCAGCTGCTTTTAAAGATTGCCTCAATTTTTGATACTATTTCTTTTTTCAGCTGATTTTCTATGCTATCCAGCTTGATTTTAAGATTCTCTTCTGTTGCTGAACTCTGAGGCTCTTCTCGGTTAAAAAGCTCCATCGGCTCTACTTCAAGAACAGCTGCAATCTGCTCGATTGTTTCTGGCGACGGAAAATATTTTTCGTTTTCGATGCTGTTTATATAATTGTAGCCCTTATTTATCTCCAAAGCCAAATCAATCTGGCGGAAACCTTTCTGCTTTCTGTAATATTTCAAATTTCTAATGAATACTTTCCGAAGTTCCACAATACACACAGTATGGCGATGTTTCAATGATTACAAACATCTAATACAGACGTACATCAGCATAATATTTTTATTTACACACATTTATTATAGATGTATAATAAATGCTGTAGATATACTTTACGCACATTAGAAAGCATACTGTATATCGTTGACAAGATAAATTATTCGACATATTTTCAAACAATAAATCTGAAAGGAGACAAGATATGATAAATTTTAACAAAAATAGTGTTTTTGATTTAAAGCCAATTGAAATTTCAGAAGTACGTAATGAAATTCAAACATTTCTTATTGAAGGTGAAGAACTTCTGTGTGCTTTCAAAACATTTAGAGATCAAGTAGTTTTCACCAATAAAAGAATTATTTCTATTGATGTACAAGGCATAACAGGAAAAAGAAAATCTTTCTCAACACTTCCATATTCAACTATACAGTTTTTCGAAATTCAAACGCAAGGATTTATGGAAATTGTTCCTGATTCGGAGTTATTCATTCAATATGCGAATGGATTCACAGCCCAGTTTGAATTCAAAGGTAATGTTGACATCTGCCAAATTGGAAAAATCATTTCAACATATGTACTGTAAAATGTACTGCACAAAAAAAGAGAACTTTTCTATATAAAATAAAAAAGCCCCGGACAGCTTGGTCTGGGGTTTTGTCTTATTTCATCTCGTCGGCGAGCTTTTCAAGCTGCGCTATTGTATCGGCTTTCATGGAAATCTTTACAGTGACCTTGTTTGCCGCAAATGTAATGTCTTTAGATTCCGCAAAAAGAGAAGCCATTGTCTTTGCAGCCTGCGGTCCCCACGAACCGTTTTCGACAAATGCAATTTTGCGCTTCTGGTAATTGCGTTCCGTCAAGTTCTCGATAAATTCGCACATCTTTGGGAACACGCCGCCACAATATGTTGTAGAAGCCAGAATCAGCTTACCGTAACGGAACGCGTCTTCAATACATTCGTGCAAATCTTCGCGGGCAAGGTCTGCGACCACAACTTTCTTGCAGCCTTTCGCCTTGAGCATTTCAGCAAGCTTTTCGACAACCTGCTTTGTGTTGCCGTAAACCGAAGTATACGCAATCATCGTGCCTTCTGACTCAACGCCGTAAGACGACCAAATATCGTAAAGATTGACGTAATAGCCGATGTCGCTGTTAAGCACAGGGCCGTGCAAAGAACAGATTGTCTTTATGTCGAGGGCGGCAGCCTTCTTGAGCAGCGCCTGCACAAAATCGCCGAACTTGCCCACAATGCCAAAGTAATAGCGTCGCGCTTCGCACGCCCAGCCTTCCGGGTCTTCTACATCGTTTGCACCGAACTTGCCGAAAGCATCTGCCGCAAAAAGCACTTTCTCAGTGCTTTCATAAGTCATGATAACTTCAGGCCAATGCACGTTCGGCGCAGTTATAAAATTAAGCACGTGCCTGCCAAGCTCAATCTTTGAGCCGTCGGCGACAACCACCTGCTTTTCAGGAAAATCAGTTTCAAAATAGCTTTTCATGATGACGAAGGCCATTTTTGAAGCAACGATTTTGGCTTCTGGAAATTCCTTGGTAAAAGCAAGAATGTTTGCAGAATGGTCCATTTCCATGTGCTGAACTACAAGATAATCGGGCTTCTTGCCGTCAAGCACAGACTTGACGTTGGCGAGCCACTCTTTGCCGAAATTAGCATCTACAGAATCCATTACGGCAATCTTTTCGTCCAGAATCACATAAGAGTTGTATGCCATGCCGTTCGGCACGACAAACTGCCCTTCAAACAAATCAATCTTGTGGTCGTCTACACCGACGTATTTAATATCCTTAGAAATTTCCATGATTTTCCTTCGTTTTTGTCATTGGCTGCCTAATGAGCTTAAAGTGTCATTATCGGGCTTGACCCGATAATCTCTGACGCTCGCTTGCTTCGACTCCGCTCAGCAACCGCTACGTTATTACGAGCTAAGCGAAGCTTCGGGCAAGCCGGGCAATGACACCATGTCACCCCGAATTAATTTCGGGGTCTCGCAAACAGGCTTTCCGTACAGATGCCGAACTAAATTCGGCATGACGGTATAGAAGCCAATGGCAGCTTTTTAGTAGTTTTCTGCGCTGATTTCGAAATATGCTTTCGGATGTGCACAAACTGGGCAAACTTCCGGGGCTTTTGTGCCAACCACGATATGACCACAGTTGCGGCATTCCCAAACTTTAACTTCGCTCTTTTCAAAGACAGCGGCAGTTTCTACGTTCTTAAGCAATGCACGGTAACGCTCTTCGTGGCGTTTTTCAATTGCACCAACCATGCGGAATTTTGCGGCAAGAGCCGTAAAGCCTTCTTTTTCGGCTGTCTTGGCAAAATCTTCGTACATGTCTGTCCATTCAAAGTTTTCGCCGTCAGCAGCAGCTTTAAGGTTGTCTGTCGTTTCGCCGATGCCGTTCAGTTCTTTGAACCACATCTTTGCGTGTTCTTTTTCGTTGTTTGCGGTTGCTTCAAAAATAGCGGCAATCTGTTCAAAACCGTCTTTCTTGGCTTTAGAAGCAAAGTATGTGTACTTGTTTCTAGCCTGTGATTCACCTGCAAAAGCAGCCTGCAAATTCTTTTCTGTCTGTGTACCTGCGTACTTACTCATTGTTTTACTCCTATAAAATTACATATATTGTTGCAAATTGATTTTTCAAGCCGTCTTTCAGCTATTTTGTTGACCAAAGCCCGTGCAAATTGCAATAAGCAAAAGCCTTCAAGACTTCGTCACCGTCAACAAGAGCAAACGACGCTTTCGGTGCGCTGCCCGGTTTCAAAGACTTGCGCTGGTTGCCGTTCTTAGTCTGAATTGCAATCCACTGAATGTAATGCTCCTGCGTCATCGGGTGCTCTACAGAACCGACTGTGATTTCTACGATGTTGCCGTTCTTGGCGATAACCGGAACATGCTTTTCTACGGCAGCGTCTGTCGTATTCGGCACAATCTCTGACATTGCTTCGCCGCAGCAAATTGTCGGAACTCCTGTTTCTTCAACCATTGCAATAATTTTTCCGCAAATCTTGCACCTGTAAAATTTCATCTCCATAGACGGTTCTCCTGTCTGTTTGTTTTATTTTTTCAAGGCATAACGCCCTGCGCTTAGCTGTTTTTCATTTAGCTGAATAATATGGGGTTCATGCGTTTTTTTCATTCTCCGCAGATATGCATTTACGGCACTTGCCGTAAAAGTAAATCACAAATCCTTCGATTTTATTTCCGCCTTCAAGCTCGGCAAAATTCATGTTTCTTGAAAAACTGTCTGCGCCGGCTTGTTCCAAATCATAAACGCGGCAGCAATTTGTGCAGAACAAATGATGATGGCAGCTCGTGTCAGCATCAAAATGGTCTATGCCGTCATTCATGTGAAGCCGCTGAATCATGCCGTTGTCGGCAAGCTGTTTCAAGTTTCTATAAACAGTGCCAAGACTGATGTTCGGCTCAAGAACCCTTATATTTTCATAAACTTCTTCTGCCGTAGGATGGCTTGACGTGCCTTTAAGATAATCAAGAATCACGTCGCGCTGTCTGCTATGGTTCATCTCACCTCTTAAAAATAGGAATGATTACTAGTTTAGTATAGCACAGAATATTTGCTTGTCAATCGAATTCTACGCAAAGCTCACATTTTGTCTGCAAAAAAATTTTGAAAACTGCTGATTGCGTGTATAATTGATTTGTTATATTGTAGCAAAGCTTAATTCTGAAAATCTTTTATGTTTTACAGGAGAAACTATGTTAATCACTAAGAAGAAAATTCTGTCTGTTCCGCGCAAAGTGGGCATGGCTTTTATGGCTTTTGCCTTAATCAACGCAAGCTGCGTCATGGCGTTTTCTGCGCCGGAAAAAAACAGCAATTCAGATACACCGGTCGTAAAAGCATCTAACGAAAAGGCCGTGCAAATCGTAAAGAACATGAAATTCGGCTGGAACTTGGGCAACACGCTCGATGCCACCGCAGGCGGCGACCCTGCAAACGGCTGGTCTGGCGCGAACAAGTCGCTCGGCATAAAAACAGAAACAAACTGGGGCAAGCCCGAAACAACACAAGCCATGATTAAAGGGCTAAAAGCAAGCGGCATTTCCACAATAAGACTGCCGATTTCGTGGCATGACCACATTGACAGCAACTACAACATCGATTCTGCATGGATGAACCGCGTAAAGACAATCGTTGACTGGGCAATGGACGAAGGGCTTTATGTAATCATAAACATTCACCACGACAACGTTGGTGCAAACGCGCTGAAAAAGAACAGCCACAAAGGTTTTTGCCCTGCGCCAAAATGCAAGGAAGAATCTGAAAGATATCTCGCAAAAATCTGGCAGCAGGTTGCGGCGGCTTTTAACAACGGCTATGACGAGCATTTAATCTTTGAAGTGATGAACGAACCGCGCCTGCCGGGCGACCCGCACGAATGGAACTGGGAAGCTTCTTGCAAGACTTGCAACGAAGCGATGGAATGCATCAACGGATATAACCAGCTTTGCGTAGACACAATCCGCGCTACAGGCGGAAATAATGCGACACGCCTTCTGATGATTCCGTCTTACGTGGCCGCACCGGGCGCAGCAATCAGCCCGAAATTCAAGATGCCGCAAGACCCGGCAAATTGCCTTGCGCTTTCTGTGCACATGTACACGCCGTATGATTTTGCTATGAAAGACAAGGGCGGCGACAAGACGTTCATGCAAAAACATAAAAGCGACCTCGATTATTGGTTCAGAGAGCTTGATACGAAATTCGTCAAGAAAGGCATTCCGGTTGTAATCGGCGAAATGGGCGCAACTAACAAAGAAAATCTTGTCGAGCGTGAAAAATGGTTCACCTATTTTTGCTCAAAGGCAAAAGCAAGCAACATGTCGGCAATTCTTTGGGATAACGGCATTTGGGAAGTTCCTGCTTCTAAGAGCTACAACGAGCTTTACGGCTTCTACAACCGCGAAAAGCAGACCTGGTACTTCCCGAGCCTGATAGAAGCAGCCACAAGTGTAATGAACTAAACTATAGAATTACACCATTTTGGCGGAAATCCGCTTCTGTCGTCCGTCGTCCTGCTAGCATAGCAAGCTATGATGCAGTCCGCGTCCGCCATTCGCTACTTTCCGCCAGATTTGCACAATTCTTTCAAGTTTTGCGGAGCAAAACTTGCAGGGTTTGCCGAATAAGCTAATTTTATAGATTCAGCCCAATCGCAAACCCGGCTTTCAAGTTTACGCAGAGCTGGTCGCTGAGCGTTGGTTGGTGAGCGTAGCCGAACCAAGTCGAAGTGACCATAATCGGGCGAAAGCTAGAAAAGGAACAGCCTAAAAAACACGAGCCTGCTCCCGGCGGATTTCTTTCCGCAAAATGTGGTTTCTCGCCTGGCGTAAAAATGACAAACCGCGTCAAGCGCGGGTATGACATATTTTATTACGCAAAAACCGGCGGCTTATGTGCACAAGCCCACACTGTTGGTCATTTCGACTGCGCTCAATGACCGGATTAATCTGCGTAAACAAAGAAAAACTTAAAGTGTAGACAATCCGGGATTCCTAAGGGCGAGCCCTTAGGCCGTGGCCAAGGAAGGTGGGTTCAAGGGAGGAAACCAGCGGCCTTCGGACTCTGAGCTGGTGTCCTCCCTTGGTTTGTTCCAGCACCTTCCAAGTGCCTAGTCAAAAAAGAACACTTCCTCAAATTTCTTGTCTAGCGCGATACACAAAATCAGCGCGAGCTTTGCCGTCGGGCAGAACTGACCTGTTTCGATTGAGCTTATCGTGTTGCGCGAAACGCCGACCATCTCCGCAAGTTCTGTCTGCGAAAGTTTCTTTTCAGCACGAAGCTCCTTGAGATTGTTTTTCAGCACAAGAGTTTCATTCATTGTACCGCTCCCGGAAATTTTCCGCTAAGTTCAAGAACAAAAACAATGACAAGCATCACAAAAATTACAAGATAACCGAGCGCAACAAAAAGTTCATGAATTTTCTTCATCTTAAAGAATTTTACAAAGAATGCGGTGCTCAACATGCCGAAAAAGACAATCCAGCACTGCACGCTGACGCGCCGTGTAAAAATCCAGTTCAAGACCGAGACAAACACGCACAGCCCGAACGACGCAAAATAAGCGATAAACGCCGCATTTTTCTGCACTTCTGAATCATACATGTCTTTGTCACCGTTGTCTTTGCGGCTTTTTTCAAGAATCTCTTCTTTTGTCACGATTATTCTCCTTATGGCAAGCACTTCGGACACAGCAGATACAGGCTCGTGCCTGCATCTCGCTTATTCATGCCAAGTTTGCTTGTCACAAAAAGAATAGCACTGCAAAGTATACTTGTCAACAGACTAAAAATGCAGAAGCGGCGCACCAGCGCAAAATCAGAGCAAGCCAAAAGGGAACAAAAGTTTCAGGCGCATTTTCGGTTTTTCCGTTTTGAGTCAAAATTGCCCAGATTCAGAAAAACAGCTGAAATTTAAAGCTCAATTTTACTCAGCGCAAGCTGCGCACCAACAAAGCAAAAACCGACCACACACTGCATTTTCAGCATAATTTCAGCAAAAACAGCCAGAAAAACCCGCATTTCCTTATAATTCAGAAGAATTCAGTATTAAAAAAGTTGGCACGGAAAATGCAATGTATATTAGTGAAGGTTGCAAGCAATCTTCGGGAGCGCAAACTTAAAAAATTGAGCGCGCGTTCCTTTCCAAAATTCTTAAAATCAAGAGGTTACTTATGAACGAATTAACATTACTCAACGACTTGTTTGATGATTTTGAGGATGACGGATACACATTGCCATCTTTCAATTTTAAGAAAGCTTTTGCTATGCCGAAAGTTGACGTAAAAGAGAGCAAAGACAAATACGCTCTCACAATGGATTTGCCAGGCAAAACAGACAAAGACATTGATATAAAGCTTGC
>CADBUT010000312.1 GCA_902797925.1 uncultured Spirochaetaceae bacterium | reverse complement strand
CAAGATTGAACTGCTCAAAACAGCACTCGCTGAAAACGATTTACACAATTTTACGATTCATGTGCACGCACTCAAAAGTGCCTCGCGTAGCATAGGCGCAACTTTTGCAGGAAATCTTGCTGAAAAGCTTGAAAAAGCGGGTGCTGAAGGCAAACGCGCGTTTATAGACGAAAATGCTGAAACATGCTTTGAAACTGTCAGTGAAATCATTGAAAATATCAAGAAATTCCTTGATACACGAGATGAAAACCCGCAGTTAGCGTCTGCTAAAAAAGAAGAAGGCACACCTGAAAACTTTAGAGAAACATTGCTTTCTATAAAGCAGGAAGCCGAAAACTTTAATATTCTTGCAATTCAGGCAAATATTGATACACTCAGAAACTTCAGCTGGAAACCTGAACAACAGGCAGCGATAGACAGGCTTTTTCATGCTTCAGAATCATATGACTATGACAGCATTATAGAGATTGCAGACGGCCTGCTAAGCTGAAATTCTTATTTATACAGAAACCATGAACTTGTACTCATAACAGCTTTACGCACATCTTATTTTTTGATAAGCTGAGTCAGCATTTTAAAATATTGAATAACTCATAACAAAGGAAATATTTATGGAAGAAACATACAGCGGAACATTCGAAGCTGCCCTTGAGCGCAGCCGCCAGCTGGAAGCAGATTTAACAGCTAATCCACAGAAATACAAGATTCTTACAGGCGACCGCCCTACAGGAAAACTCCACATCGGTCACCTTTTCGGTTCTCTGCAAAACCGCGTAAGACTTCAGAATATGGGTGTACCGACATATATAGTCATTGCAGACTATCAGGTTTTAACAGACCATGACTCTTTTGAAAACATTTCAGAATATATTCACAATCTTGCAATTGATTATCTTTCAGCGGGACTTGACCCTGAAAAATACAAGACTTATATTTTTCCGCACAGCCATGTACCGGAACTTAACCAGCTTCTTCTGCCGTTTTTGACTTTGGTTACAATGTCTGAACTTGACCGTAATCCTACTGTAAAAGAAGAGATCCAGGCTGCAGGCTTGAGCAAAATCAACGCAGGTATGTTCACTTATCCTGTTCATCAGGCTGCTGATATTCTTTTCTGTAAGGGAAATGTAGTACCGGTCGGCAAAGACCAGCTGCCTCACCTTGAGATTACACGCCAGATTGCGCGCCGTTTCAATGAACGTTACGCGAAGAAACAGATTGTCTTCCCTGAGCCGCAGCCGCTTTTGAGCAAAGCCCCGATGATTCAGGGTCTTGACGGCGCTCAGAAAATGAGTAAGAGCCGCAACAATGCAATCATGCTTTGCGCAACAGAAGACGAAACCGCAAAACTCATCAAAAAGGCAAAGACTGACGGTGAGCGCGTAATCACATACGACCCTGTAAACCGCCCTGAAGTTGCAAATCTTCTTTCTTTGATTTCTCTCTGTACAGGCGAAGAGCCGCAGGTAATTGCAGAAAGAATCGGAGACGGTGGCGGCGGGATGCTCAAACAGCAGCTTACAGACGCTTTGAACGAATATTTAAGACCGCACAGAGCAAGACGCGCTGAGCTTGAAAAGAACCCTGACTATATCCGTCAGGTGCTCCGTAAGGGTATTGAGCAGGCCAGAAAAGAAGCCTCTGAAACTCTTGAGCAGGTTCGTTCTGTAATGAATATGATTATATAACGGCAGTATAATGGCAAAGAAATTTGTTAAACACTTATTTTGGATAATCCCGCTAATTCTGATTATCAGCTGCGCGGCGATTTTTGGCGCTTATGTTTTTGCGCAGACAAAACCTGCCGTTCCGGCACCGCTTGACGAAGCACAGCAGGCATATTACGACACAGCGATAGAGCAGAAATACCCGGAGCTTTTGACGCGGCAGCTTCCCTACCCAGTTACAGAAGCCAAGCTTTTTCTCTATGCAAAAGCCGGAATCGTAATCGATGCATCAAACGGCTGTGTGCTTTTTGCCAAAAACGCCGACAACATAATTCCGCCTGCATCAATGACAAAAATCGCCGTAATGTATGTTGTTTTTCAGGCTATAGCAAACGGCGAGATAACGCTGGACACTGTTGTACCGCTCGTTCCTGAATCCTGGGCAAAAAACGCACCGCTGCAGTCTTCTGTAATGGGGCTCGCAGAAGGTCAGATTGTTACAGTACACGAACTTCTGCTGGGGCTTGCAGTGGCTTCCGGCAACGACGCGGCAACTGCTTTGGCCTATCATCTTT
>CADBUT010000311.1 GCA_902797925.1 uncultured Spirochaetaceae bacterium | reverse complement strand
TATCTATAGTCTATGCGCACATCGCCCGGCACGTCCAAATCGTCATGAGCTGGGTTTGTGTAGAAAAGGCCGTTGTGCTTAAGATTTTCGATGCTTTCCTGTTTTGTGTATCTGTCATTTGCTTTCACAAGGCCGAGTCCCTGCTCATCAAGGAAAAAATCGCCGACATTCGGCGTTATTGTCTTTTCAGTTGAATAAAGAAAATCAAGCAGCTTTGAAGCATTCTGATCGGCGGCTTTTCTTTCGCGCCATTCGTAGTGTTTTTTTCCGTCTTTTACATATTCAAAGAATTCTTCAACTTTGCGGCTGGCTTTGAAGCTGTTAATCGGCTCATCAAGCTCTTCAAAAGCAATCTTGCCGTCAAAGCTGATTTTTCCGCAGACAAGCACTAGCTTGCCTTCATTTGCAGAGTCAATTTTGCCGTCAGAAACTACTGTCACTTTTTTCAGAATGTCTGAATTTGTAGATTTTTCCTTATTGATGTTTTTTACGCCCATTATCGCAAAATACGCAATTACGATAATCAGGATGATTTTTCCTTTAGTGATTTCCATAAATCCTCCAATTCTGTAAAGGGAAGTCATTTAATAAATGAAATATCGGCATTCCCTAGAAATAAAAGTATAGCGCAAAAAGATTAACTGTGCGGAAATTTGTTGTTTTGTACGCAAGTTTTCAGCATGGCGTGCCGGCTGTGCGTTTTTCAGCCTTACATGCTATGCGCTGCAAAAAGCGGCGAGCCTTTTCTGCACATACTTTAAGCTTGCCAAATATTCCTCGTCAGTTGAAAGGTGCTCGATGATCATCGGCATTTGTGCATTTTCTGCTGTGGCAAGCTTGGCAAAAAGCTCAAGGTCAAGCGTGCCTTGGCCGCAAGCACATTCTTGCAGCTGAAAAGTGTACTCTTCTTTTAGGCGTATGTCTTTAAGATGGCAGCTGCAAATCTTGCCTTTGAGCTTGCTGAAGCACTCTTCAAGAAATTTGTCGTTGAAGAAATAACGCTCCGGCGAAGTAATCATGTTCACCACATCAAGATGTGCGCCGAATTCCTTGCGGTTCACGTCTTCTATAAGCCGCAAATATTCGTCGGGGCTGCTCGGAATCATCCACGGCATAGATTCAATGCTGAATTTTGTGCGCACAGGCTTTGCTTCGTCTATTATGCGCTGAATCATCTTTACGGCCAGCTGCCAGAGTTCTTCGCTGAAATTTTGCCTGTAGCCGCCGTCCCAGCGCGGCCCGTAAGGCGTGCCGACGACATTGACGCAGCACGCCGCACCGATTTTGTCTGCCATTTTGAGCTGTCTGATTGCGTAATCAATCCATTTTTCGCGCTCGGCCATGTCTGCCGCAAGCGTGTTGCGCCAGATGCCGACTTCTGCAATCAAAAGCCCGTGCTTTTCAGCTTCTTCTTTATAAGCTTCAATCAATTTTTCGCCGGCGTTGCAGTCAACCGGAAAAACAACGGCTTTAAGCCCCAAAGCTTTATGTGTTTCAGCCCATTCTTTAGGCGAGCTGTGCTTCAAAGATGAAGAAAGTCCAAGATACATGAAAAACTCCTAATGTAAGGTTGGCGCATATTTCGCCGCCGGGTTAAGCCTAAAAGGTGCGGCGGTGGATTATGCTTGAATCCATTTTGTCGAGCGAATCGATGCCGGTGCGCGACATTACGCCTGCAAGCTCGGCCGTCATTTCGCGGATGCGTGCCGCCGTTGCGTCTGCACCTTTTTTCAGGAACGGCATCAAGTGCCGCCCGACCGAAACAGCCGTCGCGCCGAGCGCAAGGCATTTATAAGCGTCCATTCCGCTTTCAATGCCGCAATCAACAAAAAGCGGAATCTTTCCGCCGACGGCTTTGCGGATTTCGCCGATGGCCATGAGCGGCGGCACGGCGTAGCTTATCATGCCGTGGTGGTGCGAAACTACAAGCCCGGCCGCACCCGCTTTGAGGCATTTTTCCGCGTCTTTCGCGCTCAAAACGCCCTTAACGATGAACGGCACTTTTGAAGCCTGCACAAAATCTTTCAGTTCTTCCGCTGTCTTCGCCTTCATAGGAAGCCCAAGCACATTGTCGTAGCCGCCCTTGCCGTCAAACGAATGATCAATGTCCATGCCCACGGCAAAGCAGCCCGCGCTTACGGCGTGTTCAATCTTGCGGAAAACTTCTGCATTGTTTTCATGCGGCTTTATGATTTTGATAGTCCGTGCCTTTGTAGCACAAATCTTTTCAAGCTCTTCGTCGCTACCCATGCCGACCCAATGCACCGCACCGGCTTTTTGCGCGGCCTCGGCATAGATTGTCATGCCGTTTTTTGCAGTGCCGTCAAGGTGAGAAAGAGCCGCCGTCATAACCGGCGTGTCAAAGCTTTCGCCGAAAAGCTCAAGCTTTGTAGACGGCAGCGCCGAATCAAGATAGCGCGTTTCAAGCAAGAGCGAATCAAAAAAATCGCGCGTAATTTTGTCAGAATCAGATGTATATTCCATAATCAGTTTTGCCGTGCGGCGTTCCCCTTTAGTTTTTAGTTTTTCAGCTTTCCCACGGATATTTCATGTTCCAGCTTTCGCGGAGCGAATCCATTATCTTGCAGAGGTTGCGTGACTTTTGCCAAGTGTGCACAGGCGATTCAGTCTTGCCCTGCAAGATACATTCTGTGGCGTGCGCAAGCTCGTATTCGTAGCCGTTTGTCTTGAAAGGCACGGCTATCGTTGCGGCTTTTCTGTTGGCGTTGCCGCTTTCGCCCTTGTAAATGTGAAGCTCCGCATATTGCGTCATAAAGAAGTTCTTAACCGTGATGAAACCGTCTGTGCCGAAGATTATCGCGTCATGCGTGTCGCTTCCGGCGGGCATGTCTGCCGCACTCTGAAAAGCCGATGTCACGCCGTTTTCAAAAGTGAGGTTCACGCTGTTCCAGACGTCTACGCCTTTAAGCAGCCTTACGTTAGAGCTAAAGCTTGAAATAGGCGAGAAGTCTGTCAGCATCATCGAAAAATAGATGTTGTAGATGCCTAAGTCGAGCAGCGCACCGCCTGCAAGTTCCGGGGCGTAAAGCCTGTTCTTCGGGTCATACGGAATACGGTTGCAGAAGCGTGAATCAATGTGCTTCAGCTGCCCGATTTTGCCTTCCTGAATTGTCTTGCAAATTTCAAGCACAGTCGGGTTGAAAGCCGTCCACATTGCTTCCATAAAGAAAAGCTTTTTCTGCTGCGCCATGCTTATCATGTCTTCAAGCTGTCCAATCGAACAGCCGGCCGGCTTTTCGCAAAGCACATGCTTTCCGGCATTCAAAACTTGAATAACTGAATCATGGTGGAATGCGTGCGGATTTGCTATATAGACTGCATCAACCTCCGGGTCGTTCAGCAGTTCTTCATAAGAGCCATAAGCTTTTTCAAAGTGATATTGAGCCGCAAATTGCTGCGCGCGCTCAAGGTTGCGGCTTGCAACGGCATAAGTGCGCACGTGCTTACCTTGCGGCAGTTTCTTCTTTGCGCCGTTCATTGCGGCCGCCATGCTGTTTGCAATTGTTCCGGGGGCAAGAATCGCCCAATTGATATAGTCTTTCATATAAAAGCAGTGTAAGGCTTGTTACTCATAAAAAGAATGGGGAAAATGCCCGACAAGATTTTGCGGGGTGGGTGGGGCGGATAATTTCGTTGACAGCTCATTTTCGTGGAATTAAGATTAAAGTGTTTGAATTTTTTCACTCAGAGTAGTTTGTTTTTGATATAAGCATAAACAGGAGGAATAGAATATGGGGTCTGAATGGAAAGTAAGAACAGTTGTACCAATACAGGTTATCATGGAAGGTGATAAAACCAACTATAGGTATTGTCTTACAGGAAATGAAGCTGCAAAGAAACCTTTAATTGTTTTGGGATTGAATCCAAGTACTGCTAATGAGGAAAAGCCCGACCAGACTATGAAGAAAGTTGTTTCATTTATGGAATCAAATGGATTTGATGGTTTTATGATGCTAAATTTATATTCTAGAAGGACTCCATATCCAAAAAAACTAAAAAGTATTGGAATTGACCCAAAAGAGCATGAAAAGAACTTGGAAAGTATAAAAAGACATATAAGTTCTATAGATCAACCGACTATTCTGCTTGCTTTTGGTGCAAACATAGTAAAAATTAATGGTTTGGTAGATTGTTTTAAAGATATAGTTAAAGAATGCAAGGCTTATAATCCTAAATGGTTCTGTCTGGATACAACAAAAGATGGACATCCTAAACATCCTTTATATTTATCAAAAAACTTGAGATTACGAGAATTTGATGTTAATGAATATCTTAAGAAGTTTTAATTTCTTTACAATTCTTAGTTTACAATAAACTATAATATAGAAGAGGTTATAAAATGAAGAAATTATCTGTTTTGCTGATATTAGGGATTTCTGTGGTTTCATATAAAGTATCAGCTGCTTCAGTGTTTAATACACCAAACTACAAAGCGGCGGAAAAAGTATATGCACCAGATATGTCTAATTATGCTGACTATGTTGTGGAAAACTGTTTGCTCCCTGACGGAAAAACTGCGACAGTCTATGTATTTAACAACATTTACGATCAAATAAAATGGCAAAATGTACAGACTTGGAAATTTTCACCTGATCACAAAAAGAAAGCAAAAGATCATATTGCTAAAGGACAAGATACCAGATTTTGGGAATGGATGCCAACAGGACCTCTAACGCCGTATTTCCAAGCGGCTGTTATTCTTAGAGAAAAATATGGCTTAGATGCGGCAAAAGAATTGGAAATAACCAACTCAAGTCCAATTTCATATTACAATGCGACAGATTTGGGACAGTTGTCGTCATATCTGAAGAATCTTGATTCTTGTGCACAGGCATGTTACGAAGATTCAGATGGTGTGTATCTTTTAACTGTTTGTAGACCAAAATACCTTCATGAAGATAATTGTTCTAAAGATATGAAGAGGCTTCATAAAAATGAGTTTGCGTATGATGTTGGATTTATTCCGAAAAAAATGTACAAAGTTCCGCCTGTAAAATTAAATCCTGCAAAGACTCAGCCACTCAATCCGTCTTCAATACCTGATTCTGACCGGAGTCTTGTACCACTTGCACCTACTAAAGGAAACGAGACTTATTATTATGATACAAATCTTGCCAATAAGCTCCAGTATCTTGCTGTGAAAATTGCATGTAAAGGCGTGTATGATATGGCATATACCGGCAATTTCAGAGCAAGAAATCCGACCGATTATTACAAAACAAGCTTTATAAAGAAGGATCTTGCAAAGAATGACGGTAGGGCTTCAAAAGGCACAGTATTATTCGAAGGTATTTGCTTTGATTATGCTGATTTTGCATATCAGGAATTGAAAGATAATCAAAACGAGTATCCGAATGTGGCGAATTTCTGGATGGTTGGCACATTTGAGGATTCTTCTGATATTGTTGCATACCGACTAGCTATAGCAGGGGAAAACTCAACAATGACAATCAATAGAACACCTGTAGTCGTGTTTTCTCATAATCATATTGCTGCTCATGACAGAGCGACAAATCATGCTTGGTTCTGGGTTCAATCAACGGATGGAACTGTATACTGGATTGATCCAACATGGACAGACAATACAGGACGTCCTGTTTATGGAATTGTCCGTGGAGGAAAAGAAATAGAGCTTACTCCTAGTTCCGATTTGTGTGTAAGGTAGTGTTGAAAATCATCGCCTCTGCGCAGTCAGATTTTGGGACGCGAATTTTATGAGCACCGAAGGTGCGAATCTAATTCGCGGAACAAAATTTGACGGAAGCAGACACTTGATTTTGCAGTAACTTCTGTAACATGACTTAATTACAAACTCGTATTCTATACCAAGCATTTTTTGAAAAGAATTTACAGCATTTGTAATGTCAGACAAAAAACAAGTCCTTAAAAAACGAAAGCCCTGCGCTATTCGCAGAGCTTTACTCTGTTTTCTTTCAGCTCTCGCGAAAACTTGAAAGACTTGTCATATGTGCCTTTCAGTCTTTCAAAAGCTATGGATTTGACATCAATCAGTCAGGCAGTTAAACTATGGCGAAAAAATGCGGCATGCAGATTTTGCCGCTCTTATAGGAAACAAAATGCCAAAACTTCTTTTTGCGCCGATGGCGACGCTTTCGCATGAGGCAATGCGGCGCATTATCGAACATTATTCGCCGTGTGCCTGCGACGAATATTACACTGAAATGATTCAAGCCACCACGTTTATTGGCGGCGGCAAATTTGAGCAGTTTTATGTGCGCCCCGAGCCTTGCCCTGAACGCGTTGTGTGGCAGCTCACTTGCGGCAAGGCTGAACCGATGGCACAGGCCGCAAAGATTATTGCAGGGCTTGGCGGAATCGGCATTGACATAAACATGGGCTGCTGCGCGCCTGAAATTGTGCGGCAGGGCGCAGGCATTGCGTGGATGCTTAAACAAAGGGCTGAAACTGAAGAACTGCTGCGGCTTGTGCGCAAGGCTGTGCCTGAAAACATGCGCCTTAGCGTGAAAATGCGGCTCGGCGACGAAGACTACAAGCTTGAAGAGTTGTGCAGCTTTGCAGACATGCTTGCCGCGCATGGTGTTTCGCAGATTGTGCTGCACCCGCGCACCAGAAAGGCTAAGTTCAAGCGGCCGCCGCACTGGAACGATGCAGAGAAGCTTTTTGAGCATCTCGAAAAGCATTACGGCAGTTCTATTTGCCGCTGCATTAACGGCGACATCGTTGATTTTGAGTCTTTATGCAGCGTGCAAAAGCTTGTGCCGCTTGCAGAGGGCTTTATGATTGGGCGCGCGGCTGTGCAGAAACCGTGGCTTTTCGGCGATATTGCCGGGCAGCTTGCGCAAGCTTCAGCCGTGCAGACTGCGGCGGCGCAAGATGGTGCAGATGCGGGCGCGCAAAACAAAATTGATGCAATTGAGCTTGTGAGCATGTTCATCGACAATCTGGTTGAGTGCCAGCCCGAAGAATTCTGGCTTACACGCGCGCAGCGTTTTTTTGCGTATTTCTGCAAGAATTTCAGCTTTGCAAATTATCTTTTTACGCAGGTGAACAACGCGAAAAATCTGCCTGGCATGAAACAAGCTTTTGAAGCTTATTTTGAGAAAATGCCGAACGAGCGCTTTTTGAACCGCGCCCATTGAGCGTTGCTTGGTGAGCGCAGTCGAACCGCAGTTTGTAGCGCGGCGCTTGTGTTGCAGGTCTTGCCAGCGCTTAGCAGTGCGTCATACCAGCGTTAAGCAAGGTGTCTTGCCAGCACTTAGCAGTGCGCCATGCCAGCGTTAAGCAAGGTGTCTTGCCAGCACTTAGCAGTGCGCCATGCCAGCGTTTAGCAAGGTGTCGTGCCAGCGCTTAGCAGTGCACCATGCCAGCATTAAGCAAGGTATCATGCCGGCACTTGCACCAGCCGTGCAAATAAAGCTAAAATGCCTGCATGGATTTATTTGACCAGCAGAGCCGCTCTCACGAGCCTTTGGCGGCGAGGATGAGACCGCGTAATTTGGATGAATTTATCGGGCAAGACCACATCGTCGGCAAAGGCCGGCTTTTGCGGCGTGCAATCATGGCCGACCAGCTTACTTCCGTGATTTTTTACGGCCCGCCCGGAACAGGCAAGACAACGCTTGCGCGCGTTATCGCAAATCATACAAAGAGCAATTTCCTCACGCTGAACGCTGTGCTTGCCGGCGTTCAGAATATCCGCGATTCAATTAAAGCCGCTGACGAGCAGTACAGGCTTTACGGCCGGCGCACAATTCTTTTTGTTGATGAAGTTCACCGTTGGAACAAGAGCCAGCAGGACGCGCTTCTGCCGTGGGTTGAGAACGGCACGATAATTTTAGTCGGTGCTACAACAGAAAATCCGTTTTTTGAAGTGAATAAGGCGCTCGTCAGCAGAAGCCGCGTCTTTCAGCTCAAGCCGCTGACGAATGAAGACCTGATGAAAGCCGCTGATGCTGCGCTTAAAGACAAGGAACGCGGCTATGGCCGCTGGAACGTTCAGTTTGAGCCGGGCGCGCTTGAACACCTGGTTGAAACCGCGAACGGCGATGCGATAAGCTTGCTGAATGCGCTTGAGCTTGCAGTTGAAACCACGCCAGATGAATGGAATCCAGAAGCTGTGCCTTGCGTTCCGCCTGAAAATTCGACGATTTACATAAGCAAAGAAACTGCCGAAGAGCGCATTCAGCGCAAGGTTGTGCTTTACGACCGCGACGGCGATTATCATTACGACATTATAAGCGCGTT
>CADBUT010000310.1 GCA_902797925.1 uncultured Spirochaetaceae bacterium | reverse complement strand
CCAAATATGAAATTAAAAAAAATATATCAACCTTAGATGTAGAATCATATTCAAACGATCGTTCTGTAACAGAATAATGTATATCATAATTAATTGTTTCTGATTTTACTGCTTCAAATTTCATATTCTTAACCCTCTAATCAGTTACATGTATAATTACTTCTACACCATTTTGTGCTCCATACTCAATTGATTTTTGTAAAGCTTCCAATATTATTATTCGACCAGAGCGAAATATCAAATGATATTTGCTTGCTTTTTAATACTTTTGCAAGCTATTGTACATGCATCTGATTTCCTGTTTCTACTACCGTATTTAACCGTTTTCAAATGTGTTTTATTTTCGTAATCGATTATAAAGAACTGTTTCTGTATTTGTTGATTTATTAATCTTTTTCTTGTAGAGAAGAGTCCAAGTTGTCTGTCTTTCTGAATAATCTTTGTCTGTCTGTGGGAAAAATGAGCGGCAGAAATATTTTCCAGTTATTTTATCAAATGATAGGAATGTAAAAATATTTCTCATTTTAATTTCATTTTTCATTAAAAAATCGGCTTGAATTGCTGAAAAGAGTTCTAATTTTGGATTGTATTTGAAAATAGTTTTATTGCTATCCATGATAAATTCAAGATATGCAAGAAAATCGATACGGTCTTTTATTTCAGGGTAAAAAGAAGATGATTCTATCTGTTGGCTGGTTATCTTACCGCTAAGAATTCTTTTAAATAATTGTGCTCTGTCACCAAATAAAAGTGTAACTCTGTCTGTAAGATATTGAAGCCCTGCCAAATGAAAGAACTGGTTCTCATCAAAAAAGATTGAAAGAGCTGCTGTTTTGTTTTTTCGTCCTAAGATAAGCTGATATTCTATATCGAGTAAATTGGAATAGGCGTTTGCTGATGTTAGGATATCTCCCATTTTTCTCCTTATAGAAAGAAAAAAGCCCCGCGCCAATCGCGGGACTTTCCATCTTCCATTTTCCTTCGGTTGAAATCAACCTACATCTGGCTTCTGGCATGCTTGGAGAACCATCGAAGACTATGCAGAGCACCGCACTTCCAGATTCGACACACTGCTTTAAAACGCCTAACAGACACTCAAGTTGCCTGTCGCCTTGATTGGCAAGGACTTACCGTTCTCAATTTACAGTATGCAAACCGCAAAGTCAAGAAAAAAATATACTCTTTGTACCAGGAACATTTTGAGCTGGAAGACAGCGATAGAAGAAATTTTTTATAACGATGTTTGCAAAACTATTGCATGTGAAAACACCAGAGCCCGCCGGGTGAAGCCGTTTTGCTGAACGGAATTCATCGAGAGGGGGCTCTGCTGATTTTGCTTATCAATACTTTTTCAAGCTATTGTACATGCATCTGATTTCCTATAAGATTTGCGCATTATGAAAGTTTCATCATTCCTGCAGCTCGCAGCATTCGGCATAAAGACCGTTTTATTCCATAAAAAAGACCCGATACTCGGCACAGTCATTGTTACAGACAGATGCAACCTTTCGTGCAGGCATTGTTCGGTGAACAACATTACAGGCGTCATTCACCCTTATACACAGATAAAGTCTGAAATGCAGCAGCTTTACGGTATGGGTGTGCGCATTCTGTTTTTCTGCGGCGGTGAAACCTTTATGTGGAAAGACAGCGGAAAAACAATCCGCGACCTCGTTATAGAGGCAAAAGAAATGGGCTTTCTGATTGTCAATGTAGTTACAAACGGAACTCACCCGGTTGACCTGCCAGAAGCTGATTTGATTCTCTTAAGCCTTGACGGCGACAAAGAGCGGCACAACATTATCCGCGGCGATACATACGACACGATAATGAACAACATAGAGCACGCCACAAGTGACAACATCTGCTTTTACATGGCAGTAAACCAGATAAACAAAGATACAATCGAAAGCGTGTGCCGTAAGGCGCATGAGCTTAATAACGTGCGTGCGGTTTCGTTCAATTTTCATACGCCTTACCCTGACACTGCGGAGCTTCAGCTTTCTAAAGAAGAAAAGCAGACGTGCTGCAACACAATCTCGCGTATGATGGACGAGGGCATGCCCATATTCAATTTGAAAAGCGCGTTTCCGTATCTTATAAACAACACGTTTCCTACGCCGTGCTGGCAGTGTGTTGTAATTGAAAACGGAGTGCTGAGCACATGCGGCAGATGCATTTCTGTGCCGGGGCTCTGCGAGAAATGCGGTTATTTCTTTGTGGCTGAATATACTCTGCTGTTCAGAGGAAACATAAAAATCATTTTGGAAATGCTTAGAACCTATTTAAAATACGTATAATTATGAGCCTGATAACTACTTTAACGAGAGACTACCTGACGCGTAGCTTTAAGCCTTTTATTTTTACGGATAACTATGACTCTGTTTTAGACTATGAGAATTTGCAGAATCTCGGTCTTTATGTTCATATTCCGTTCTGCAAAAGCATCTGTTCGTTCTGCCCGTACTGCAAGGAATTGTACACGCCAGAAAAATGCAATGCCTATATTGATTATCTTATAAAAGAGATTCACATGGTTGCAGACGGAGCCGGGCAGAGAGCGGAGAGCGGACAGAAAGGTGTGGGCATACGCAAAGAAGTTACCAGCCTTTATTTCGGCGGCGGTACACCGGCTCTTGCACATGAGCGCCTCAGCGAAATCATTGATGCTGTCAATGAGCATTTTATTGTTACAGAGGGCATCGGCGTTGAACTGCACCCTGACAATGTAACGCCTGAAATTCTTGCATCGCTTAAAAGTGCGGGCGTTACAAAAATCAGCATCGGCATTCAGTCTTTTCAAGAAAAATTCCAGACAATTCTTGGGCGAAAACCTGTAAACGCGGCCGCGCTCAAGCAAGTGCTTGCTGAAAATCAGTTTGAAACAGTCTCAAACGGAACTTGATCAAGCACTTTTTTT
>CADBUT010000309.1 GCA_902797925.1 uncultured Spirochaetaceae bacterium | reverse complement strand
TGATTGACAACGCCGGAGACGATGCTCTTGAAATTCCGCAGACTATAGAATTTGCTGCCCCGAAAGAACCAAAAGAGCCAAAAGAGCCTAAGAAGCCAATGCTTAAAGCTGCTTCAAAAGACTTTGTGGAATTTGCAGACAGGCTTTGCGCTGATCAAGACCCGCGCGCTGTTGTCGCGGCTCTACTTGAAGAACAGTTCGGCGAACAGCTTGACCGCAGCCGCTACGGCAATGTAAACACTTTTAGCGGCGCACCTCTTTCAAAGCAGATTCGCCTTTATGTAAGCCTTGGCCGCCGCGACGGCATGGGACGCCCGGAAGTTGCGCGCTTCTTTTCAAGCCTGCTCCATATTCCTGGAAGACTTGTTGACCGCATTGAAGTTACGGAGAATTTCTCGCTTGTAAGCCTGCCGCCAGATGCGGCCATGCGCGCCCTCGATATGACTAAGCGCGACAGACAGCTTCCGCACATGCACATAGACACTAAGGCAAACGATTTTGCCGAAGTTTCTGGCAAACGCGGTGGCAGAAATTTCCAGGGCGGCAAACGCTTTGACCGTCCGTTCAGACCAGAAAGAGAAGGGCGCGGAGACCGTAGCGAAAGACGCGGCGGCTTTGACCGCGGTTCAAGACGTGATGGCGGTGCAAGGCATTCACGCCAGAAAGAGATGATGCCGATGCAGTACCGTACAAGCAACGCCAGCCTTTACAAAAAGCACAAGAACTGCGATTAAGCCGGTTTGCGTTTGGGCGCAATAACAGAAAGACTGTCTGATAGCTTAGCTTTCAGACGGCCTTTTTCGTTCATGGCTACAGCAGGTTCCGTTTTAGCTTATAAAGATATTCTGTTGCGAATTGAATCTTTGTCGGGTTGAAGAAACTGAATCTTGCATCTGCGGCATAATCAATTTCAGATTCAACAGGTGCTTGCATGTGCTTTGCAGAAAGACCGGCGGCAATTTTCTCATTTTCTTTAGGAAAAATGAAATATGTGTTGTCCAGCGTTGAAAGGGTTATGCACATTCCGTATTTGTCACGATAAGCATATTCAGTGTGAATCGAAAGCAAAGTTTCAGACGCAAAAAAGAGCGTTTCTGGTTCAGGCTTGCCGTAATCTTTGAATGTAAGATAGAAGCCTTCTTGATTGTGAATCAAGCGGCCTGTTCCGCAGTTTATAAAATTTTTAGCATTCGGCAACGATTCAATGTGAACGATGCAGTCGAGCTTATAAGTTCCGGCCTTTATTTCATCTTCGACTGTCTGCCGCTCCCATTCGTACCAATCCGGAATATGAGCTGTCGCTACTGATTGAACAGCTTCTCCGGCTGTCTGCTCAAGCTGGCCGTATTCGTTCATCAGCCATGAAGTGCCGCAATTTCCACAGAAAAGCGCCGCGCCGCTCGACTGCATTGTTCCGTCTTTTTTGCAGGCTGGGCATTTATAAAGCGGCATGTGCAATCCTTCCGCTCTGAACGGTGCATCAATTTTCAGCTTATTAGTCAGCTGCCATTTATATTCATCGTAAGAAAGAGCTTCTTTAATGGCTTTGTTAATCTCATCTGTTGAAGCATTTTTGAGTTCATCCGGGCTGAATAAAAGTTTCATCTCCGCTTCAAGGCGCACGGCTTTGCGCATTTTAAGATTCCAAATAGGCTGCTGCAAATAATTTCCGTGCATGTTCAGCGTTACAAGCGGAACGCCCATAAGCTTTACGAGCTTTCCCACAGATGCCGGCAACGCAGATGAAGTGCCGACGTTTGCATAGCGTGCTTCTGGATACATTACAAAAATGTCGCCGCGCTCAAGCACTTTCTTGATGTTGCGGATGAGCGCTATGTCGTTGATGAATTTGCGCGTGCCGAGGCAGCCAATCTGCCGGTATGCCCATTCGCCATAATTTTCGAAGCCTTCAAGCTCTGAAACATAATTCGCTCTATGCGGAAAAATGGCAAGCGGTGTAACGCAAAAATCGTTGAACGCGTGGTGCGTGCCTAAAAGAATGTACGGCGGCTTTACGTCCTTCATATTCAGTTTATGGATTTTAAGATGCGTGCCGCGCGTTGCAAGCAGGCTCCAGCCCCAAGCAATGGGCATTGCCCACCATGCCTGCCGCGGCGGAATTTTGTCTCTGTCAAATGGTTTTGTGATAATCTTTTTCATATTTTACATTCATTTTAATGGAAATTATGGATGTTTCAAGAGCTTGGCGGTTTGTTCAGTTTTGCAGAATAAAAAGAAACTTATTGCGGTTGAGTTTGTTATCAATGTAATTAGTTTTACAAACCACATAGGAGTATCGCAAATGAAAAAAATCACAATCTGCATTTTAGTTGCATTTATTTGTGCTGCAGCCGTGTTCGCGCAGTCTGCAAGCCGCACAATTTCTGTTTCGGGCAGCGGTTCTGTAAAAGTTCCGGCTGACATGGCAAAGCTTACGTTTTCTGTGCTCACAAAGGAACAGACCGCGCTTGATTCAGTGCAGAACAACGCTGCCAAGATGAACAAAGTCTATGCTGCGCTGAAAAAAATCGGCATTGCTGAAGATAATATCTCTACATCGAACTACAGCCTTTATCAAGAAAATTACTGGAAAGACGGCAAGGACTATCCGGGGCTTTATGTTACGTCGAACAACATTATTGTTGTGCTTGAAGATGTGGAAAAAGCCGGCCTTGTAATTGATACGGCTATTGCTGCCGGCGTAAACCAGATGAACGGCATTTCGTTCCTTGTAAAAGATTCAAAAGCCGCTCTTGAGCAGGCGCGCATTCTTGCGTTTCAGCAGGCAAAAGAAAAAGCAGAGCTTTTTGCAAGAGAAGCCGGCTGCAAGCTCGGCAAGGTCATTAACATCATGGAAAATTCCGGCTCTTACCCGGTTGTGCGCGAAATGGCAGACGGTGCAAAAATGGCCACAGCCAATTCCACAACAATTTCAGCTGGTCAAGATTCAGTGACCGCAAACGTTTCAGTTGTTTTCGAGCTGAAATAACAGCTGAATAAATACCGAAAGAAAAAGCCCTTCGTTGTACAAAACAGCGGGGGCTTTTTTATGGGCGTGGTGATTGAAAATAGTTCTTTGGATTCGCTTTCTTCCTATAAAATTGCATCTAAAAAATCTGCAAGTTTTTTTTGTTGGTCTTTAGTCAGACGGTACCAGCGGTTTAGAATTTCTATTTGTGCTTTTGTTAATTGTTCTGAAAAACATTCATCTTCAATAAAAAATTGAGACAAAGTTATTCCATAGGCATCACATATATGCTGTAACGATGGAATTGATGGAATTAAGTTTTTTCTATACCACGATGAAATAGTAGATTGAGTTAATCCTGCTCTTTCAGCAAGTTCATATTCAGACCAGCCTCTTTCAAGCCGCATTTTTGTTATTTTTTCGAGAATATCCATATAAATCTCTTACGATTGTACGTTTATTCTACTTCGAATTTTCGTTGCTTTTTAATATGACATATCGTATAATTAAAAACGATATGTCATATATATAAAGGAGATTCATTATGGCTAAAAAAATTAAAATCATAATGCGGAAAGAAGGGGAGAAAGACATATGTATA
>CADBUT010000308.1 GCA_902797925.1 uncultured Spirochaetaceae bacterium | reverse complement strand
ATCTTTGGGAGAAATAAAAGTTGGATAGTTTTGGTCAAAAAAGAGATACACTTGTAGAGCGTGCTCCTGATTATGAATCTTGTCTCCAGAAAATCCGTGCCAAATGGGGAGCTGAATTTGAAGTAGTTTTCCGGCGCACTGTGACTTGGGGCGGATTTTTGGGCTTTTTTGAAAAGCAGGGCGTTGAATTGGAGTATGTCTTGAAAAAGGAAAGTCCTTATAAGTCGAATTATATTCCGCAGAATCAGCTGCAGCAGCCTCTTGCTTTTGATGAAATAAAGAAGAAGGTTCTTGCCACAGCACCTATACAACGCACCGAAGAGAGCGCTGAGATTAAGAAAATGGCTGCCGAAATAAAGGCTCTCCGTGAAATTATAGAAAAAGGTGCTTTTGCCTCTCAGATACACAATTCTCAAAAAGCCGAGCATAAGAACATTACAAAAATCAGGGAAGTCTTAGAGAAGAACGAGTTTACACCTTCTTATATTGCAAAAATAACAGAAAGAATCCGTAAAGAGTTTTCGCTTGATAAATTAGACGATTATCCGGCATTGCAGGAATCTGTTGTAAACTGGATCGGTGAATCTCTTAATATTGACAGAGAAGATGTCTCGTTTAATCCGTCTGATATGAACTCGAATAGAGTTTACCCCCGTATAGTGATTCTAGTTGGTCCTACAGGCGTCGGAAAAACCACTACACTTGCAAAATTCGTTGCTAATGCAATTCCTAAAGATGAAGGTTTTTCAACAGACCGGTTTCATATTATTTCAATGGACAGCTACCGCATTAAAGCTGCAGAGCAGCTTAAGACATATGCCGATTATATGGAAATTCCGTTCTCACAGGCAGAGAGCCTTGAAGATTTGGAAAAGCTTGTTGCAATGTACAGAGATACAACGGATTTGTTCTTTGTAGATACACTTGGAATCAGTCCGAATGATTATGCAATTCTTGGCAACTTAAGAAAAAAGCTTGATTTGCATGGAATTGAAACTGATGTTTATCTTACGCTTTCTGCGACAACCCGGGTAAGTGATATGCGCGAAATTATCAAACAGTTTTCAATGTTTGATTACCGTTCTATTATTATTTCTAAGTTTGATGAAACTCAGAAAGTGGGCAGCATTATAAGCGTATTGTCAGAAAAAGATAAGGCAGTCTCTTATCTGACTACCGGACAGACAGTTCCTAAAGACATAAAGAAAGCTACAGTTCTGTCTTTCTTACAGCGGATTGACGGTTTTGAAATAAATGGTCCTAGAATTGAAAAACGGTTTGATGCAATTCTGGACGTAATTGATTAAATAGACATGTCCGGAAATATATGTTTTCCGAACATGAACTTTAGTAAATCGTAATTTTGTAAGGCTTTAGCCTGAAAAATTGCTGACGTGTTCGAAAACTAACCAAGTTTGCGGACACGTAGGATATAAGGAAAAACTATGGAAGATCAAGCAGCACAGCTTAGAGAAATGATGCAGTCTAGAAGGTCTAATACAAAAAAGACCAGAATCATTACTGTTACCAGCGGTAAGGGCGGTGTAGGAAAGACTAATATCGCTGTTAATCTGGCAATTGCTTATGCACAGACTGGTAAAAAGGTAATCTTGATTGATGCAGACTTGGGGCTTGCAAATGTCAACATTATCTTGAATATGGTTCCAAAATTCAGTCTGTATCATGTTGCTACAAAACAGAAGAAGATGACTGATATTATAGAATCAACCGAATTCGGCATAAAGATTATTGCCGGTGCAAATGGTTTTTCTCGTATAGCAAATCTTTCTGACGAAGACCGTGTTTCATTTATCAAGGAATTTGACACATTGTCTTCGGCTGACATTATCATTATTGATACAAGCGCCGGAATTTCAAGCAATGTTTTGGGCTTTGTTGAAGCTGCCGACGAAGTGCTCATTGTTACTACGCCGGAACCAACTGCTATTACCGATGCTTATGGCATGATAAAGGTAATTGCTACAGAAACAGACTGCATTAAGCTCAACTTGAAGCTTATCGTAAACCGTGTTCATTCATCTGCTGAAGGCAAGCGCATTGCTGACCGTATGACGAACATTGTCGGCCAGTTCTTGAACTGCAAGGTTGAGTATATGGGCTTTATTTATGATGATCCTGTTGTGCCTCAGTCTGTTATCAGACAGAAGCCGTTTATAGTTGCAGAACCGAATTCTAAGCCTGCAATGTGTGTCCGTCATCTTGTAAGCAGAATCGAGAAAATCGATATTAAGCAGAACGGCGGTTTGTCTGGTTTTGTTGATAAGCTTATGGGCCGCAGCTGGTCGACTTGAGAAGAATATGCCTGATAAGTTTTTACCATATAAATCAGACTTGACCAATTGGTTTTTTTACCTTAATCTTTATGTATGGGGGGTTTTATGACTACAACTAAAAAAGTTGTAATAGTTGCTGTTTGTGGTTTTGTTTTATCCTTCCTTATTGGTTTAATTTCTTCAGTTTCATTTGGCATTGTTCTGCTTAGAGCTGTTTTCTGTGCTCTAATTTTTGCCGGATTATATTATGCGCTGTCTGTTGTATTTCAGCGTTTCTTAATTAGCAATTCTGGTACTTTGGAACATGTTTCTGGAGGAGATTCAATAATTCCACAAAAGGGTCAGCTCATCGATATAAAAGTAGACGATGAGATTTTACCGGAAGAAGAAAATGCACCTTTGTTCAAGATTCCTAAAGAATTGATACCAGAGAGCAATAATAATGCTGTTGAAGTATTAGAGCCTGTTGAAAATGCTCAGGAAGTGAATGATGTGAAAACAGGTGAAAAACTGTTTACAACTCCTCAGCCTCAAGTAAAAAATGAGAATACCGGTGATTCTGAATTAGGTTCACTGCCTGATATGGAATCGATGCTTTCAGATATGCAAAGCTCGCCGACAAGCGAGGTGATTACTACGTCAGATTTTGCAAATTCAGATAATATGATTGCGTCTGGCGAATTACGCGGTGCAGACAAGGAACTTATGGCAAAAGCCATTCATACTGTTTTGACACGCGATAACAATTAAGGGTGTATTAAATGGCTGCTTCGATTTTTGAGCAAAAGACAGAAGAAGAATTATGGATAGAATTTAAAAAAACTCATTCTCCGGCTTTGCGAGATGCATTTATCCGTCAATATATGCCGCTGGTAAAATATGTTGCCGGAAAAGTGTCTGTCGGTATGCCTGGCAGTGTTGAGTTTGACGACTTGGTCGGCTTCGGTCAGTTCGGTTTGCTTGATGCAATAAATAAATTTGATCCTGAAAAGAACGTAAAATTCAAGACTTATGCTGTTACAAGAATCCGCGGTGCCATTTTTGATGAATTAAGATCTATTGACTGGGTTCCACGTTCTGTGCGCCAGAAGTCAAGAGAAATTGAAGATGCAATCAGCCGCCTTGAATCAAAGCTGGGAAGAACCGCTTCTGATGCAGAAATTGCAGGCTCTATGGGCATTAGTGAAGAAGACTATAACCAGACAGTCTTGAAGGTTTCAGGCACAAGCATTTTGTCTTTGAATGATATCTGGTATTCAGGCGACGATTCAGATCATGTTTCAATCGGTGACTGCATTGAATCTCCTTCAAGCCTGAACCCTGACGTTATCGTTGAGAGAGAAGAAGTCAGACGTGTTATAATTGAAGCGATTAATGATTTGCCTGAAAAAGAGAAAATGGTTCTTGTTCTTTATTATTATGAAGATTTGACATTTAAAGAAATCGGACAAGTTTTAAATGTCAGTGAATCACGTATTTCACAGCTTCATACAAAAGCAAACTTAAGACTTCGTGCTAAATTGACTAATATACGCAAAGGAATCTTGTGAGCCGGTTTCAAAACTCCAGTGACTTTTGAAACTCTCTCTTAGTAAAAATCAATTTCTGCCGATAAATAGCTGAAGCTTTAATTATTTTAAATATTGTGTCGGTTCCAGCCGGTTTTATAGGAGAAACTTATGATAACACTTGAAGATATACGTAATGAACTCCAAAAAAAGCTGCAGTTAGATCAGCTTCTTCGTTCTGTCGAAGTTCATGCTGACACATTAGATGAGGCTTTGGCCGATGCTGCTGTTCAATTACAGACACGCGTTCAGTTTCTTGAATATGAAGTTATCGAACGCGGTTCAGACGGTTTTATGGGAATTGCCAAAAAGCCGTGGGTAATTACTGCTTATGAAACCGCAGAAGCTGCTATTGCAAGAGAAAAGAAAAAGAAAAAGGGCGATGCTTCTGCTTCAGAAGAAGATTCAGAGATCGAAGTTATTCAGGACAAAGACGCAGAATTCTTTGTACATTATTTCGATGGTCTTATTATGCTCAAAATTGTGCCGCCAATTGGCAACGGTGCAAATGTTGATGCAAAAACAGTTATTTCATCAATTAATACAGGCGAATCATATCAGTTTAAAGAAGCAGACATAAAGCGCATCGTTGAGAAGGGCGACACAGAAGGCCAGTACGAGCAGATTGGTACATTCATCCAGAACCCTGTAAATGACGCTATTATTTCTGTTGAAGTTACAATGGATGAAATGACCTGTTCTATTATTGCAACAGCTCCAATGGCAGACGGCGGCGAACTTCAGGCTTCTTATATCGAAAGACAGCTTGAAAAACAGAATATTTCAGTCGGTATCAACGAAGAAAAAATCAATGCATTTGTTGATAAGCCTGTTTATGGTGTTCCTTATGTAGTTGCAGAAGGTATTAAACCTGTAGACGGTCACGATGCTTATATCAAGTACAACTTTGAAACAGACAGATCTAAGATCAGAATTAAAGAATCTGCTTCTGGTCAGGTTAACTTTAAAGAGCTTAATCTTATTCAGAATGTTGTTGAAGGTCAGCCGCTTGCACAGAAAATGCTTGCAGAGCGCGGTAAATCCGGTAAGACATTGTATGGAAGATATCTTGAAGCTAAAAACGGTAAAGATATACCGATTCCTCTTGGCAAAAACGTACGTCTTGATACAGACGGAAGAACAGTTGTTGCAACATGTAACGGTCAGGTTCTTCTTTCAGGCAGCAAGATTAACGTTGAGCCGGTTATGGAAGTTGAATCTGTTAATATCAAGACCGGTAATATCACATTCCTCGGAACTGTTATTGTCAAAGGCAATGTTGACGACGGCTTCAATGTCAAGGCTTCGGGCAATATCGAAGTTTACGGTACAGTCGGTAACTCTCATATTGAAGCAGACGGCGATATTATCGTTTCTCTTGGTATTATGGGCCGCGACGAAGGTACTATTAAATGCGGACGCTCTCTTTGGGCTAAATTTATTCAGAATACAACAGTTGATGTTGAAGAAAACGTTATAGTTGCGGACGGTATTATCAATTCTAATGTAACTTGTAATAAGCGTATTATTCTTCAGGGAAAACGTGCCGCAATTATCGGCGGTCATCTGTTTGCTACAGAAGAGATTAACGCCAAGTCTATCGGTTCTAACGGCGGCGGTAGCGAGACTATTCTTGAAGTCGGCTATGACCCGAGAAGAAAGCAGCGTCTTGATGATCTGCAGGCAAGGCAGGCTGTTGTTGTGCATGAGCTTGAAGAGATTAACCTTAATATGGCTACTCTTGAAAACCAGAAGAAAATGCGTAAGTCTCTGCCACAGGACAAAGAAGAGGCTCTCGGTCTGCTTTACAGGCAGAAGGGAGAACTTATGGACGAAACCGATGCTATCGCAGCCGAGATTCAGGAAATTCAGGATTATCTCCGCGAGCTCAAGATTATCGGAAAAATTTCTGCATCGGGTACAGTTTATCCGGGCGTAAAAATGTATATCCGTGACGTAAAAGAAGACATCCGTACTGAAATTAAGAGCGTTACATTCTATCTAGAAAATGGATTTGTCCGCCAGGGCAAATATGAACCGGTCAGCGATGATGTAAAACGGACTCCAGATGGGTATTCAGCCAATTGATTTGCAGACAATGTTTGCACAGTTAGACAAGATTTCCAATTCGCAGGTTCAGCAGACACAGGCTGCGCAGATTCAGGCTGCTTTAAAGCAGGAAGATATTGCAAGAAAACAGACTGCCGCCAAAGCCGCTGTAGAAGAGCCGTCTAAGCTTAATGACGGTTTGGGTTCTATCAAAGACCAGAACAGGCACAACGGCGGTCAGCAGGGCAAGAAAAAAGATCAGAAAAACGCTGAAACTAAAGAAGAGACCAGTTATATTTACAAAGATCCTGCTTTAGGACAGCATATTGATGTTTCGGGATAATTTATGGAAGGCGCATATTTTTCGCTTACGATATTGATTATCAATATCATATTGTGGCTTTATTTTTATTATAAATTTAAAAAGACATATTCACCTGAAAAAGTGCTTAAAAGCATCCGCAAAGAGGTGGATAAGCTGTTTAAAGAAATCATGAGAGTCGCCGATGAGGACGTTTCAATTATTGAAGGCCGCATCAAAGGTTTAAAGGCTTTAATTGCAGAAGCTGATGACCGGATTATGCGCGCTGAAAATGAGGTCGCAAAACGAAACAGGGAGAAGCAGGTTCTATCTGATTTAGACGCTGCAAATAAGCAGGAACTAAAGCCAAAGACTACAAGTCAGAAAAAGCTTTCTCAATACGAGCAGACTGCATTCGCTGTTCCGCCTGAAAAGAAGCGGAAAACATCTAAAGTTGAAGAACCGGCTTCAGTTTACGGCGAAGAAGAAGAACAGCTTGAATTTGACTCTGCTGCTGAATCTGCCCTTGAAGAATACAAGGATAGTGTTGCAGTTGATGTTCCAGAAGAATTAATTACAAAAGCTGTTGAATCGACAAAGAAGCCGGAAAAAGAAAAGACTATTGAAATAGTTCTGTCAAAAGATCCGATTACACCGCCTAAGAAATCTACAAAAGAGCAGATTCTCGAATTGCATAAACTTGATTTTTCTCCGGACAAAATTTCTGAAATGCTTAATATTCCAGAAAACGAAGTTCAGCTGGCAATAAATCTTGCCGGAGTGGTTAAGTAAAGATTAACTGACACTTCTAGATAAATAAATTCTCTCCGGGTATTGACACTTTTTAAAACTATCTATATATTATTGTACATCAATGCCGTTGTAGCTCAGTTGGTAGAGCAATGGACTGAAAATCCATGTGTCGACAGTTCGATTCTGTCCGACGGCAATAAGTTCCAATAAATAAATTGGCTTAAATATTCAGATTAAGCCGTTGTAGCTCAGTTGGTAGAGCAATGGACTGAAAATCCATGTGTCGACAGTTCGATTCTGTCCGACGGCATCTAAAGCGGATTCAAAAAAGAATCCGCTTTTTTTCTTTTAAACCGCATGTGATGATTAGTCTTAACATGGATTTCTTTGTGCACTCTCAAAGACTGTCTCTTTTCTGGGTTGATGTAAGCAGAAAAAAAGGTTATAATGTTAAATACGTGTACATTAAGTAAATATTAGGGTTTGTTGTGTTTTTAAAGTATCTTGATATATTTGGATTTAAATCTTTTGCAGATAAAACTCATTTTGAGTTTGCAGACGGTATAACTGCCTTATTAGGTCCAAACGGATGTGGTAAATCAAATGTTGTTGACGCTATAAAATGGGTTTTGGGCGAGCAGTCTGCCAAAAGTATGCGCGCAGAAAAGCGCGAAGATATCATCTTTAACGGAACAGAAAAACGCCCCGCATTGAACGTTGCAGAAGTCTCGCTGACTATTTCAAATGAAAAGAATCTGCTTCCACTTGATGTAAGCGAAATAACCATAAAAAGACGTCTTTACCGTTCTGGTGAAGGTGAATATTTTATCAATAACGTGCCTGCACGCCTAAAAGAAGTGCAGGAGCTGTTCTGGGATACAGGTGTCGGCAAGGCTGCGTACTCTGTAATGGAGCAGGGCAAAATTGACCAGGTTCTGTCTTCTAAGCCGGAAGACCGCCGGTATCTTTTTGAAGAAGCTGCCGGAATTACCAGATTCAAGGTAAAGAGAGCCGAGGCAGAACACAAACTTGAGCGTACCGAAGAAAACATGCGCCAGATTGAAGGCATTTTGGGTGAAGTAAAACGCTCTTACGAGACTTTAAAAGTTCAGGCTGAAAAAACGACAAAGTACCGTCAGCTGAAAGATGAAATTTTTTCTTATGAACTCGATATTCAGCTTATAAATTTAAAAAATGTTACGCAGGACAGCGACCGCTATAAACAAGAGCTTGAAACATTAACAACAAAAAGAAATGCCATCCGCACTCAAATAGAAGACATAAACGCCCTGCTTGAAGAGCACATGGACGAAGTCAATGAAATGCAGAATTCGATTAACGACCTGAATAGAGAAGCATTGGCTTTGCAGATTGAAAAAAACGAAAAAGAAAAGCTTGTAAAAGTTCTTGTAGAAAGGCAGAACGAGTCAAAACACAATTTAAGTGTGCTTGAAAGCAGAAAATCTTCAATGGAAAGCCAGATTGGCTCTTTGCAGGAAGATGTTGACGAGCAGGAAGCGGTTGTACACGACAGGACAAAACGTCTTGAAGAAAGCCGGCAGAACATTGTTTCATTTGAAGAGAATATTACAAATGCAGAAGCGCGCATTACTGAAAACGATAATACTGCCGCTAGATATGAGAATGAGATTACAGAATTTGACGCAGAACGGCTTAAGCTTGAGCAGGAACTTGAATCTGTTACAGAAGACATTGTTACCGAACTTGATTTAAAGCTTAAAGACGCCGGTTATTCGTCTTCGGCACACGAAGAGGCGAAAAACAAGGTAAACAACCTTGTAAGCCAGCTTAAGGTTCTGGCACAGGGCAGAAAGAACATTTTCAGCGATTTTGCTTCAATTAAAGACCATGCTGCAGATGATATCAAAAAATTTGCAGACAATGCGGTTGCTGCTTTTGAAGAAACTGAAAAGCTGACAGAAAAGCTTTCAGAAGCTGTTGATGCATGGGCAAAGACTTCGCCTGAATTTATCGACGAGTTTTTGTCGCCGGAAGGTATTATCACCAAAAAGCGGCATGTGGATCAAAAGATTTCAGAAAACAAAAACAAGGTTCAGCAAAAAAGAGAAGCAATCACTTCGCTTCATTCTGAGAATTCTGACCTTGTCAAAAAAGTCGCCGAATACAGAAAAACGCTTGAAAATCTGCGCATAAATCAGGCTGAAATGAATGCGCAGGTTCAGGCTGCAGAAGACCAGCTTAAGCTTATTAGACGCGAGCTTACTGCAAAGCAGTCTGAACTTCATAATATTGAAAACGATCTGTTCAATGAACAGAAACGGCTTGAGGATATAACCGAACAGGTCTGCGACATTGAAAACGAGATGGCCTCAATTGAACATAAAGGTCAGAGCCTTGTAAAGCAGATTGATGCGCTCGAAAACGACAGAAAGAACAGAAGTTCAGACGTTTCAAGCCGGCAGATGGAACTTAAGAAAAAGACTGAAGAACTTTCAAAAGTTCAGGGTCAGTTTGAGAAAATTTCGCTTGAAGTTGCAACCGCCGATACAAAGATTCAGAATATAAAAGAAAATTTCCGCGAAAATCATGCACGTGACTTAATGGAATTTGAGGAGCGCATGTATACTATACTTGCTCCGGCGGCTGATTTACGCGAGAAACTCAGCAGCGCAAAACAGCATTTAAAAGAGCTTGGCAGCGTTAACTTTATGGCAGTTGAAGAATTCGCAGACGCAAAAGAACGCTATGATTTTTTGAATAATCAGCTTGCAGATTTGCAAAAAGCGCGCGATGATTTAAATAGGATTACAGAGGAAATAAGGGCAGAAGCTACAGAACTGTTTCTGGCCACATATAACACTATCAAAAAGAATTTCCACAATATGTTCCGCCGTCTCTTTGGTGGCGGACGTGCGGAACTCCGCCTGATAGATCCTCAGAATGTGCTTGAGTCGGGCATCGACATTCTGGCGCAGCCGCCTGGAAAGAAGCTTGAGAACATTGCGCTCCGTTCCGGCGGTGAAAAGACAATGACAGCTGTAGCACTGCTGTTTGCAACGTACATGGTGCGCCCAAGCCCGTTCTGTCTGCTTGACGAGATTGATGCCGCGCTTGACGAGCACAATGTTATCCGTTTTGTGCAGACATTGCGTGAATTTGCAAATGTCAGCCAGTACATTGTTATTACACATAACAAAAAGACAGTTACCGGTGCAGGCACTTTGCTCGGTATAACAATGGAAGAATCCGGCGTTACAAAGGCTGTTGCTATTAAGCTTGAGAACGAAGCCGGTACGGTGAATATTATTCAGGATGCGGAAGCTGAACCTTTTATAGAAGAAGATGTTCCGCCTGAAGAAAATGTATATATTCCGCCGCACCCGCCGAAAAGAAAAAAAGAGGAAGTATAAATTATGAAGAGTATACTGACTGTTTTTGATGATGTTAAGAATTTCTTCTCTGATTTGTCTTTTGCAATCGGACATGGAAATCTTAAAGAATTTTCTCAAAACCATAAGAAACAGATGCTTACGCTCTGTGGAAGTATCTGCGGTTTTGTTGTTGTCATGCTGTTACTTTCAGTTATACTTTCGGTTTCATCAAAACCAAAAAACAATAAGCTTGAAAATATAATTCCTCCGCTTGAAGAACCGCTTATAATGCCGAACGAACCCGGAATAAGCGATTCTTTTCAGTATTATAGAGAGCAGAAGGATGCATGGACTAAAGAAGATGTTGACAGATGGTTTGTTGCACCCGATGACTCGATGATTGTAGAAATTGAAGAT
>CADBUT010000307.1 GCA_902797925.1 uncultured Spirochaetaceae bacterium | reverse complement strand
ATACGCAGTTTCACCGCAATGAGCGAGAAAATGGAAGCGGCGGAAGTAGTCTCTCTTTTGAACAGATATTTTACTGTGCTCGGACAGTGCATTGCTTCTCATCACGGCATTATCAACAAATATATCGGTGATGCCATTATGGCGCTTTTCGGTGCACCGGTTGCGTCTAAAAACAGTGCGGCAGACGCTTTTAACGCCGCCTTGGATATGCGGCGCGCGCTTGTAAGCTTAAACCGCGAATTTGCAGAGAAGGGAATGCCTGAAATTAGGTTTGGTATCGGCATACATACAGGGCCGGTCTTTGCAGGCACAATCGGCGCAGAAAACCGCATGGAATACACTGTAATCGGCGACACCGTAAATACGGCGAGCCGTCTTGAGTCGCTGTGTAAAACCTACAGGACAGACCTGCTTATATCTGCCGCCTCTGCTGAAAAAATCCGGGTTACGCACGAAGATTCAGACAGGCTTGTTTTTGTAGCAGATGCAGAAATCCGCGGCAAAGAAGAGCCGATGAAAGTGTACACTGCATAAAAACTGAAGAGACAAAAAAAAGCCGTGAATGAATCGCTCAGTCACGGCTTTTTGCTTTTGTAGCTTATTAGCTTAGAAATCTGCCAGTTTTGGCGCGCGCGGGAACGGAATTACGTCGCGGAGGTTGCCCATGCCGGTAACGTAGCGGATAAGTCGTTCAAAGCCCAAGCCGAAACCAGAGTGCGGAACAGTGCCGTACTTGCGCAGGTCGAGGTACCACCAATAATCTTCAGGATTCATGCCAAGCTCTTTGATGCGGCCGACAAGCTTGTCGTAGTCAGATTCGCGCTCTGAACCGCCGATAAGCTCGCCGATGCCAGGAACAAGCACGTCAACCGCGCGTACAGTCTTTCCGTCCGGGTTTAGCTTCATATAGAAAGCCTTGATTTCCTTTGGATAATCGTAAACCCTGACAGGCTTCTAGAAAGTCTGTTCTGTAAGATAGCGCTCATGCTCAGTCTGAAGGTCGCAGCCCCAATAAGCCTTGAACTCGAATTTGTCGTTGTTCTTTTCAAGCTCTTTGATTGCGTCTGTATAAGAAATGCGCACAAAGTCTGAATTTGCAACATGCGTCAAAGTTTCAATCAAGCCTTTCTGAATGCGGCTGTCAAAGAATTCCATGTCTTCGCGGCATTTTGTCAAAGCCCAGTTCAAAAGATACTTGACGAATTCTTCGGCTATATCCATATCGTCTTCAAGCTCAAAGAAAGCCATTTCAGGCTCAATCATCCAGAATTCCGCAAGATGGCGCGGCGTGTTCGAATTTTCGGCGCGGAAAGTCGGGCCGAATGTGTAAACACGCGAAAGCGCTGTAGCATAAGTTTCAGCTTCAAGCTGGCCAGAAACGGTGAGGTTTGCAGCCTTGCCGAAAAAGTCTTTGCTATAGTCAACGAGGTTGCCTGCTTTTGAAACGTCCATGCCTTTTGCGCCGGCCTTTACGCCTTCTTCGGCGATGCGCTTCAAGTCAAGCGTAGTAACCTGAAACATTTCGCCTGCACCTTCACAGTCGCTGCATGTAATAAGCGGCGCGTTGAAATACTGAAAGCCGCGCTCCTGAAAGAATGTATGCACGGCAAAAGCAAGCTGGCTTCTCATGCGGGCAACAGCACCAATCATGTTAGTGCGCGGGCGCAGATGTGCAATTTCGCGCAAGAATTCAACAGAATGGCCTTTTTTCTGAAGCGGGTAGTCTGACGGAGATTCGCCCAAAACTTCGATTGTCTGCAAGGTAATCTCTATAGCCTGGCCAGAAGCCGGCGACGGAATGATTGCGCCCGTAGCCTTGACTGATGCGCCTGTGGAAATCTTTTTGAAAGCAGCTTCTATATCATTAGAATTTGCATTGCCGGGATTATTGCGGTCGAAGGTCAGCTGAACAGATGCAAAGCAAGAGCCGTCGTTGACCTGAATAAAGCAAAGGTTCTTTGAGTCGCGCATCGTGCGCACCCAACCGCATACCGTAACCGTCCTTCCGTCCGGTTCTGAAACAAGCAAATCTTTAATCAATTGAGTTTTCATAATGGAAATTATTATCACTTTTTGGGCATGTATTCAACTACCTTGCAATTTGCACTAATCATTTACTTGCGTCCGTCGGACTGCTCGCATGGCAAGCCATGAGGCAGTCCGCGTCCGCAAGTAACTGCTTTCTGCCGCAAAAATCCGCTATCTAGAAGTATGCTACTAAAAGCGCACCCATTTTGCGGCTTCGGCGTGCCATGTTACAAGATTCTTCTCTTGTGTTATTGAAAAGACAGCAAGTTGAAAGACTTTCAATGGTATTTTTTCGTTTTGGGCAGGTAATACGCTTGAAAATTGAAGAAATGCGTCAGAACCGCATGTTTCTGCTTCTGTGCGTGCTTTTTTTTCGGCTGTTCCGTACAATAATTCGCCCGGTTTATATAAAAAACTCCCAACTTTGAATGTTTCTTCCGATAATTTTAGAGATATTTCATCGTTAAGATTTCTAAAAGCTCTAAAATGCGCAATTTTTAATGGAGAAAGTTCCGGAACTGATTTTAATGACTGAAAAAGTTCCGAATATCCGGCTAAAACAGAATCGCTCGGGCTGTCAGCTTCAAGCTTTTCAAGAATTAATAAAAATGGCGCTGCTTTTATAACATCTGCTTGGCGGCAGAAACTGTTCTGTTCCTGCTGAAGCACTGTCTGTATGTTCCCGTGTGGAAGCAGGGCAGCAATCTTGAATGTTTTCATTGAATGAAATATGCTCTTTTTTCATGATTTTTTAAAGAGGTTTTTATGAAATTATTAAAAGTGTTCGTCCTTATCACTTGCAGTGTTCTGTGTTTTTCCTGTAACAGAAAAACGGCCAGCGTTCTTACCGCACAGGCTGATACTGCAAAAATACCTCTTTATGCATTGAACAAAAATGCTGAATCAGCAGAAATCAATAAAAAGCCCGGCTCGGGCTATATGTATTTTGCCTTTGACGAATGCAGCGACAGAGTCTGTGACGGAAAAGCGCTGCAAGTTGAGCTTGCGTTTGCTAAAGTTCAGCATAATCAGGAAAATGAGCAGCCGAAATTCTGCTTTGGCTGGCTCTTCGACGAAGATTTTGCCGCGCCTTTCAAGCTTGCAAAGACACTCGGCTCGCATCCTTTCGTTACAGGAAAAGCTGAAAATGCTTTGAGCATTTCAATGGCAGTACCGAAAGACAAAAATGTCCGGGGCTTTTTCGTTTATTCAGACGTGCCGGCAAAAGTTGAAACTGCTGAAATTGTTGACGCAAGAATCGGCTGGTCTCTGAAGGGCAGTGCACCATGGTACGGTTTTGGTGCAGAAGGCGGCACGACAGGCGAAATAACCAAACCTGTAGACATAACCAGCCGCCCTGCAATGAAGCTTACGGTTCAGCTGACAGAAGACCCTGTTCTTATAACAAAATATGCAAAACAGATTGTGCGGCTCAATGTGGGCGGTACCGGTATTGACATTCAGATTGCGCCGCACCAGAAAAACATAACGCTTTATCCGTCTCTGCTTCAAAAGCCTGAAGCTCCGCAGGCCGCTTCTATTATAAATGGAAGTTCTCTTGTTTTGGGTTTAATCTACGAGCCGGTTCTTCCTGTTGATGTAGAAACCCCGCTAGCGCCGATTGTAACTGAACCGGGGCTTATTGCAAACTGGCCGGCTTCTGCATGGCGCCGCGAAGATTTTGAAGTTTTTTCTTGGGAACAGTTTCCGAGCGTTCTTTTCTTT
>CADBUT010000306.1 GCA_902797925.1 uncultured Spirochaetaceae bacterium | reverse complement strand
GATTGCCACGCACTTCGTGCTCACAATGACAGCTATCGCTTTTTTGATAGACTTAACTAACATTATTATGGTAGTCTTTATCTATGAATATAAACAAGCAAGTTGTCATTCAAGGAAAGACTATCAAGGTTCAGCTTGAAGGAACCGGTTCTATTTCTACTTTCTATGGGAAAATGAATGTGGATAAAATCAAAGAACGTGAAAATATTGTCTACCGCAGCTGGGACATTCAAGTTCCAAAAACGACGTTTATTGAAGAAAAAGATAACGGCGGCCGCGACGAAGTTCAGATTATGTTCAACCTGAATCAGAACATAAACTGGTTTTTCAACAGAGCAAAAAGCTGCAATTCAAATAACGGCAGTACATTCCACACAGGCAGCGAAAAAGTCGAAATGGCAAGGGGCGAAGTCTGTGTGTTCAGAAACAACAATTATTCTACAGGAATGAATTACGAAGCCGAGGTCAGTTTCAATTTCAAAAGCATGCAGATGCCTACCCCATATTTTAGAGAGCTTCTCTCAAAATATTTTTCTGACAAAGATATTTCTTCGCTTGAAGAGCATTTTCTGACGCATGTTACAAAAACTGTAATAACGCCTGAAATGTACCGTGTGCTTGCGGAAATTGACACAGCTGACCGCTTCAAAGAATACGAAGGCGTTTATTCCGAAGGCAAGATGATTGAACTTACGGCGCTTGTTCTTTACGGCATTGCTTATCACAAGACAGACGAAATAAAACGATTGCCGCAGCCAAACAAAAGCGACGTTGAACGCATAGAAGGTCTTCGCGAAAAAATCCAGAGAAATCCTTCGCTGGAATATGATGCACAGACTGTTGCAGACGAACTTGGAATGAGCATCAGCAAATTAAACCGGGCTTTCAGAGCATTGTACGCAACTTCGCTTCACTCGTATGTTCAAGACAAACGGCTTGAATATGCTGCAAGGCTGCTACAGGAACGCAATATTCCGATTTCAGAAGCGGCGCAAAAATCAGGCTACACAAACATGAGCCACTTCTCAAAATCGTTCTTGAAAAAGTTTGGAGTGCTGCCTAAAGACTATTAGGCTTCTTCGACTAAACTACGCAGCTTCCTGAAATTTTACTTTCTGATACTCTTCGGCGCAGTCGGATCAAAAGGCCTGCCAGGCTTACTCACAGCCGATTCATCAATATGAGCAAACAGCTTAAACATTTCAAAAATCAGCCAGTTGTTTTACTCTTTCGGCAAATTCTTCTGGCCGAAGTGTTGCCATGCCAGCGTGGCCAAGACCTTTCATTTCGACAAACTCAACACCAGGATAATTCTTTTTCATAAAGGCAAAATCTTTTTTGCGTTCGCCCTTTTCTTTTTCGCCATACCAATATTCAACCGGTGTATACCATGAAGAAATAGGATTTTGAATCGGTTTTGGAAGCTTATAATTGTTGCACGAATCAAAGGTGTTCCAGATTGTGCGGCTTGAGACAAAATCAAAAACATCGGCAATATAAAGCAAATCATCTTCAGAATAATCATCTGTGGCAAAAGCCTTTTCCAAAAGCTCAATTCCACCAGCTTTGCCGAGCATCATCATCGCCCAGTCTTTAAGCGCAACCCAACGCGTAAAAACCCACGGCGCTTTATAAGGCGTAATTCCGCCGTCCATAATTGCACATTGAATTTTGACATTCTGATTTGCGACCATGCGCAGCGCAATAGAACCGCCCATCGAGCAGCCGTAAACGACATCAGGCGACCAAATACCGCGCTCCAAAAGCCATTGCTCAATTCCGGCGGCAATCTGCTCAACGCTTGTGTAATTGCTTTGGGGCTTCGTCTTGTCATAGCCGGGCAGCGCCGGAACAATCACATGAAAATCATCTTGCAAAAGCGGCACGACATATTCAAAAAAATCTGAATACACAACAGAAGGGTGTATAAGCACAACCGTTTTTTCATTTTGAACACCGTACTCATAAAAAGTCATTTCTGTTGGGTTTGTCTTGCCCCGCGGCGCAGAAATAAGACACAGAATTGCAGTTGCAACCACAAAGGCAGCAGCAATCCACAAACAGATTTTCAAAACAAGCTTTTGCCATTTATTTTTCATAATCATTTCCTTATTAACAGCTTTTTCCATTTGCGCTGCCGGTGGGCGTAAAACGCATTTGCCCAGAGCCACACGAAAAAAGTTTTCCAACCGGCCTTGATTCGTGCGGAGGGTTTCATACCCCGACCCTTGGGTCGAAATAAAGGGTATGAAACCCGACTGCAATACCTTATGAGAACAACGAACCCTTGCTGTGTTTGGTAAATAAAGCTATTGTAAATAGGTATTTCTATTTCTATGGCTCATACCCCGATGCTTGCATAGGGGTTCGTTGATTGTAACTCTTTTGGATTATCATAAAAGCTCCATCTTAAAATCGCAAAGCCCGTCGCCGGCACCGATTGTCTTTGTTCTTGTAAACT
>CADBUT010000305.1 GCA_902797925.1 uncultured Spirochaetaceae bacterium | reverse complement strand
TTTGCGGTTCATCGCCTTGAGCACAGCGGTAGAGCCGTTCTGCACAGGCAGATGAATGTGGCGGCACAAGACGCGCTCTTTTGCAATTATATCGATAAGCCTGTCAGACAGGTCTTTCGGGTGGCTCGACATAAAGCGCACCCAGCCTATTGAAGATTTTGTTTCCCTAATATGCACGGCGATGCGCTCAAGCAGTTCCGGAAAATCAACAAGATGAACCGTGCTGTCCGGCAGCTTTTCTTCAAACTTGTAAGAATTTACGTTCTGGCCAAGCAGAGTAACTTCTTTTACGTTTTTGGTGCTGAGCATGTCAATTTCTTTCAAGATTTCATCAGCTGAACGCGAAATTTCGCGGCCGCGCACATAAGGCACAATGCAGTAAGAACAGAAATTGTTGCAGCCGTGCATAATCGGCACAAAAGCCTGAAAGGCGCCCGGCTCATAAGACAGCGGCGCAAACGAATAGACTGAATCTTCTTCAAGATTTACAAGCTCTCGGTCTTGCTCAACAGCGTCAATTATGTCTTGAAAATGCTGCTTCTTGAAAGTGCCTACAACATAATCAACAACTGGAAACTGTCTTTTAAGCGAATCTTTGAGCCGTTCAGCCATGCATCCTGTAACAACAAGCGTGAGCTTTTTCTGTGGCACTTTGCAGGGACGCGGCTCGCGGTGGTTTGATGCAGGCTGAATACCGGCACGCTCTTTTTTCAGTGCAGAATACCAGCCGAGTCTGCCATGAATGCGCGTTTCTGCCGTTACTCTGACCGAGCAAGTGTTGATAATCACCAAATCGGCGGTTTCTGCGTATTCAGAGGCTGTCCAGCCGCGCGCAAGAAGCAGCTGCTCTAAAGAAGCTGATTCGGCTTTGTTCATCTGGCAGCCGTATGTTTCAAAAAAGTAGGTCATTAAGATTCCTCATTGTATTCTGTGTAGGCATAAGCATTGTGATTGTGAATGCTCTCAAAGTTTTCAGCTTCAACGCTGAACCAGCTGAACGGCTTTTCAGCGTGCGGCTTTTCGCCGGAAGCAAAATCGCGCAAGCCTATGTAGACTTCGCGCACAAGGTCTTCTACAAAGCGCGGGTTTTCATACGCATGCTCGGTAACAAATTTCTCGTCCTCGCGCTTCAATACCGAATACAAGGCGCAGGACGCGCAAGATTCCACAAGCTCTATTATGTCCTCAATCCAAAAGAACGAAGTGTTCTGCACTTTCACGGTAACAATGCCGCGCTGGTTGTGCGCACCGTTTTCACTTATGGCTTTTGAGCATGGGCAGAGCGTTGTTACCGGCACGCTGACGCTTACGAAAAACTCAGATTTTTTTACGCCTTCTTTGCCAGCCTGCCTTGCAGTTCCTTCGTAGACACATTCATACGCCATCATGCCGCACTGCCCTGTTACGGGCGCTTTTTTCTCTAAATAAAACGGAAATTTCAGCGTGCCGAAAGCTTCTGCCGCGTCTAATGTTGTGCGGATTTCTTCAAGCATAAGCAGAAAATGCCGCATCGACAAATTTTCATGGTATTTGTGAAAAACCGTAACGAAGCGGCTCATGTGAGTTCCTTTGAAATGCTTCGGAAGATTCACATAAAGATCAACTGTTGCCGAAGTTGTCTGCGTATGGTTCTTGCGGTCAAGCACATGAACCGGGTACTGCAAATTCTTTACGCCGACCTTCATCAAAGGGATTTCTCTGTCGTCTTTCTGCTTTTGAATATCAATCATTTTGATTCTGCCGCAGCCTGCGCCGCTTCAAGAACGTTCTGCATGAGCATCGCAATCGTCATCGGACCTACACCTTTCGGCACAGGCGTGATATACGAAGCGACTTCTTTTGCGTTTTCAAAATCTACGTCGCCCACAAGGCGGAAACCGCTTTTCTTAGTTGCATCTGGCACGCGGTTTACACCTACGTCAATTACAGCCGCGCCCGGCTTTATCATGTCGGCTGTAATCACCTTTGGCTTTCCGACAGCCGCGACAAGAATGTCTGCCTGCTTTGTAAAAGATGCAAGGTCTTTAGTACCTGTGTGGCAGATTGTTACGGTAGCGTTTGTCTCGCGGCGTGCAAGCAGCAGTGAAACAGGCTTGCCGACAATGTTTGAGCGGCCGACCACGACGGCGTGCACACCAGCTGTCTTTATGCCCATCGTCTCAAGTAGAACGATAATTCCGTGCGGCGTGCAGGGCAGAAAAGCTTTGCGCCCGATTACGAGGTTTCCGACATTTACAGGGTGAAAGCCGTCAACGTCTTTTTCTGGCTTTATTGCCATTATCACTTTGTCTTCGTCAATATGCTTAGGCAATGGCAGCTGAACCAAAATGCCGTGAACAGACTCGTCGGCGTTAAGCTCATCAATTATTTTTAAGAGTTCTTCTTCAGAAGTTGATTCCGGAAGCCTTATCGAGCGGTCTTTCATGCCGACTTCGGCGAGGGCTTTTTCTTTTCCCGTTACATAAGAAACACTTGCCGGGTTTTCGCCTACAAGAATAACCGCCAGACATGGGTGAGTGCCTTTCTTGACAAGCTCTGCTGTTTTTTCTGCAACCTTATGGCGGACATCTGCCGCAATCTGAAAACCATCAATAATCACTGCGCTCATAAACAACTCCTAATTTCATACAAATTGTAACCGTTTGAACAGAATAACTGTTAAAAAATAAATAGCTTTTTGCAGGCCGTTTCCATAGACAACAAAACGGAAAATGCGCGATAGTAAAGACACTTGCTTTTGGTATTTTTAGTGTACTGGTTTTCTGCATTTTTATCCATACGTTTTTATAAATTTGCGGAAACACGGACATGCAAAAAGTATTGTTTGTCTGAAAAAAATGTACGGGCGCTTTGTGACAGCATTATCAACGCGCTCACAACTAGAGGATTTATGAAACGTTTTTTTAGTTTTTGCTTTATAGCTTTCTTTGCTTCTATTCTGGTATATTCTCAAACTTTTAATCTTGGCAATGATGACTGGACTAAATCTGGCGGTTCTTTCGGCTTTGAAAACAATAATTCACAAGCCAACACTTTTGAAACTCCGGAAACAGAAGACGACTGGGGAGACGCAGACGAAGACTGGGGTGAAACTGAAAATGAAAATAAAACCACGAATCTCAATGTAACAGATTTTGCGCTTAACTCATACGGAGATCAGAATATACATGCCAGTCTTGCCGGAAACTATGCACTTTATCCATACAATTTGAGCTGGGGTGGTAACATCAGTTTGGGGTATAACTTTTTTATCGATTCCCTCTTTTCCATTGGCGGCAACATCAATTTCAATTACCACAGAACAAGAGGCAGTAACGTCTTCTATAATGTTCCTATGATGGCAAAAGGCTCAATAAACCTCGCAGTCGGACGGTACGAGATTCCGATTTCGCTTTCAGCAGGCGTTGCTTTACAGTCTTACTTAACAAGGTTTTATTTCGGTCCTATTGCAAAGCCTGAAATTGGTTTTTTCTATAGAACAAATTCAGAGTGGTCTATAGGCGTTACACTCGGCGCGTATCTGATGCCGCAATACTATATAGGACACCCAGAAAATAACCGCTTCGGTACAACAGTCGAAGCAGGATTAAGCATAAGATATCATTTCTAAAGGAAAGAATTATGAAAAATCAAAAGTATTTTATACTGTTTTCTATTTTGATATTAGCTGGTATTTTGTTTTCAAGCTGTGGAGGCGGTGCATCAGGCGGAGCTATTTTTAAAGCAATTGAAAGTGAAGTAAAACTTGGAAAAAAAACAGCTTCATGGGCAATAAGATCCATGGTCTACTATAACGATCAACTGTATTGTACAAACGGAGACAAGATTTTTACAAAAGGAAAAGGTGCCGGCAGAGGATGGTCAGCTTTAAGTACTCAATATGACGGAGCAATAGGTCTTTTAGCTTCAGATGACAATAATCTTTATGTTCTGACATATAAGCCGTCTACAGAAGTTACAGCAACAAATCAAGATACCTACAATTATTCCGATACTCAATTAAATGTCCTTTATGGTTCTACCGGCGTTGTCAGCGGCATCAGCAACATATGGACAATTTTTGATAATAAAGTTATCGGCACTACCGGCGGACGAGAAGCTTTTGCAACTACTGCAGACGGTACTACATACAAGCTGAATGGAACAGCGGCACCTACAATAACAGGTTCAGATGCGGCAAGCGCTGTTAAAGCTGGAAGTTCTACACTGTTGTATAAGACATTTATTTCTACATCAGATTATACAAATACTAGAGCTTGGTATGTTGAATTAAACGGCGATGGCTCGTCTTTCAAAAAAGCTAATACTGGAAAATTCATTATTACTGGTGTAAACGGTGGCAGTACAATAAATTTGGAACAAACTTCAGGAGACGGTCCTCTTTCAGAGAAAAAACATGGTAAAATTACAGGTCTTGCATACTACAAAGAAACAATAAACAACGAGAATAAAGAATTTTTACTTGTTGCAACAACAAAGGGATATTACCGTGTTGCATTGGATGATACAAAGGTTGTAAAAGCTAATCCGCATAATAACGGTGAACAGCTTGCAGGTCAGGGCATCATCGAAGGTTCATTCTGGACATTATCGACTGGGGCAATTTATGCCGGTGTCACAACAGCTGATAAAAACAGATATGGTCTTTGGGCATATTACCCAAATGATGCATGGAATGTTGATTAATTTACTTAGAAAAGACAAACACTATTTATAACAAAAAAAGCCTTGCACTGAACCTAGATTCAGGCAGGGCTTTTTTGTTTTCCGGCTCAATTATTTCTTCGGGAATTTTTTCTCAAATTCAGCAAGAATTGCTTCCGGGGCAGGCCGTGCATCAATATCAACGAGGTTGCCCTTGTTCTTGTAGAAGTCGATGAGCGGAGCTGTAGACTTTCTGTAAACAACTAGACGGTTCTGAATTGATTCAGTCTTGTCGTCGTCGCGGGTGTACAATTCGCCGCCGCATTTGTCGCATTTGCCGGCCTTTTTTGGCGGGTTAAACTTTACATGGAACATCTGACCACATTCTTTGCAGCAGACGCGGCCGCCGAGACGCTCAACAACTGCTTCATCAGCAATGTCAAAGTTTACTGCAGCATCAATTTTGGCGAATTTCTCAAGCGCTTCTGCCTGCGGAATTGTTCTTGGAAAGCCGTCAAGAATGTAGCCGTTCTTTGTATCAGGCTTTGAAAGGCGGTCTTTTACAAGCTCGCAAGTGATGTCGTCGCTTACCAAGCCACCAGACTTGATGATTGCATCCACTTTTTTGCCAAGTTCAGTCTGGTTCTTGATGTTCTCACGGAAAATATCGCCTGTCGAAATATGAGGAATGCCGTAAACTTGTGCAGCCTGTTTTGCCAAAGTTCCTTTTCCTGCTCCCGGCGGGCCTAAAAAAATGAAATTCATAAAATACCTCTGATTTTTATTCAATATATGAAAAGATAATACCGCCAAGTAGCTTATATTTTCAAGCCATGAAAAAAATTTTATTTTTTTTCGCAAAAACACACAAAATTTTAAACTTTTTTTAGATATTCATATGAAAGCAATTGAAAACACAGCAGAAACATCTGCGTTCAGTGCGTTGCATTGAATCTGGTTTTTAATTGAATAAAGTTTTGAGAGGTTCGTATGAATTTCAAATCTAAAAAGCTGGCGATTATAGCTTTGCTTGTCTTAATCATTTCGGCGGTGCTTTGTGCACAAGCAGTAACCAAAACAGTCTATGTAACTGCGTCTGGCACAAAATATCACACACAGAGCTGCGCTTCGCTGAGCAGGACAAAGGATGTAATTCCAATCGATGAAAAGGAAGCAGTCGAAAAAGGCTACAAGCCCTGCACTCGTTGCAAACCTTAAAAAGGACAAGGGAAAACCCCTTCTTCCGAGGCAGCGTTTTGCATTAGCCTTATCTACGGATTAGTTTAATCGAGCAAAACGCCAAGATTCCGCGTTTTGCATTAGCCTTATTTACGGATTAGTTTAATCAAGCAAAACGCCCAGATTTGCCTTACGGCAAATCTGGTAAATTGTGCACAATGGCTGCTAGGTAAAGCTGGTGCACAGGAGCTGCTTGTTTGCAGATGGTGCACAAGGGCGCGCACAAAGATTGTGTACAAAGCGCCCCTGTGCACCATCTAGAGATTTTGCGTAGCAAAATCGACACTTTTCGCTGATTAAGCTTTTTCTGTAGATTAAGCCAATGCGAAAAGAAAATCGTCGCTTTTCACTGATTAAACTTTAACTTTAGATTAAGCTGTCGCGAAAAGAAAATCGACACTTTTCGCCGATTGCACTTTTACTGTAGATTAAACTTTTGTGAAAAGAAAAAACCAGACTGCTTGCGGCCACTCTAGCGGAATGCGCCTTGCTGCTGTTGTTTCTGCAAATTCTTGCACGGCTTTATAGACAGTCGCTTCAAGATGCTGCTTTAAGAAGCGGCCGTATTCAGACTTTTCAGAGAACCACAGCGCAACATCGTCTTGCGAGAACTGCCGCTTTGAAACGATTGTCTTGCTGAAGCTGCTTGCGTCAAAGCCTAAGCTTTCTGCCGCTTCTAAGACAGTCTGCTCGTTCCAACCGAAAAGCGGATGCTCTTTCTGGCTGAAAAAGTCTGTTTCTGCTGAGCTGAAAGCGACGAGCGCCTCTTTCAGTTTTTCGTCTGCGTGAAGCTGTGTCTTTTCAAGATGGTGCAGCAGCGAAGAGCCTAGATGCGCCGAGCGTTGCGGAATTTTCTGTGCGAAGCACAAAGTGCAGTTTTCAGCGAAAGACGGCAGTTTTTCAGTTTCAGCCTGTTTTTCGTCTGCCACCAAAGCCGCGCCGTCAACAATGCGGCTTTTCCATGTTTCAAGAAACTGCATCATAGAATCTTTTGAAGAAAACGGGTCTTTCGCAAACACAAAATCGAAAGTCACGTCGCCAAAATCAGAGAATTTTGTGCCGATTACAGGCCGGTCAATTTCAGCGAGCGTAGAGGCGTATTGCGTCAGAATCTCCATGCCGCGGCCGGTCTTGCACAAACCGCCGGCAAAACCTTCGGGGCAGCGGCGCAATGTTTCCCAGACGAAGAGGCCGTCATCTGCGCCAAGCACGAGGCAGCGGCTGTGGCGCAAGATTTTAACAGAATCAAGCAGGCTGTTGCGAAGCTCAAGCAGGCTTTCTGCCCTGCCCTCGTCTGTGCGCTTCTGCCATTGCGCAAGCTTCTTGTTTTCGGGCGTAAACGAAAGATTTTCGCCGGTCTTTTCAGTGCCATGCTTACGCCGCTCGGCGTGCCACCATTCATCAATCGGGTTGACCATCTCTTCGTCTTCAGTCTGCGCGTCTTCGATTAAAGCCGCAATCTGCAATTCGCGGCGCGAAAGCACTTCTGCCCTAATCGTCTTTTCGTAGCCCTGATCAGACGGATTGTAGAACACGCGCCCGTCAAGACCGTCCGGCAAATATTGCTGCGCAACCCAATGGTCGCGGTAAGCATGCGGATAAAGATAGCCCGCGCCGTGCCCGAAACCTTCGCCGTCGCGGCTTGCATCGCGCAGATGGTTCGGCACTTCAGCATCTTCTGCCATAACAGCCTTGTGCGCGTCAAAATAAGCCATCGCGCTGTTAGACTTCGGCGCGGTTGCAAGATACAGCGCCGCCTGTGTCAGCATATACTGTCCCTCCGGCAGCCCGATGCGGTCAAAAGCGGCCGCACAAGACTCAACAACACCAATCGCATTCGGGTCGGCAAGTCCTGTGTCTTCACATGCGGAAATTAGCATACGCCTGAAAATAAAGTGCGGGTCTTCGCCTGCGCTCATCATGCGTGCCATCCAATAAAGCGCGGCATCGGGGTCGCGGCCACGTAAGCTCTTGATGAACGCGCTTATAATGTCGTAATGATAATCGCCGTCGCGGTCGTAAAGCACAACCTTGCGCTGAATGC
>CADBUT010000304.1 GCA_902797925.1 uncultured Spirochaetaceae bacterium | reverse complement strand
TTGACGAAAACGACGAAATTTACTTGAACGAAGACGACAAATGGAATGCAATCTGCAACGAAATCGAAGCAGTTCACAAAAAAGGCCAGCCGATTCTTGTCGGCACAATCTCTATTGAAAAGTCTGAACACCTTTCTGCCCTGCTTACAAGGCGCGGCATAAGGCACGAAGTCTTGAACGCCAAGAACCACGCCCGCGAAGCTTTGATTATCGCAGAAGCCGGTGCAAAAGGCGCGGTTACGATTGCGACAAACATGGCCGGACGCGGTACAGACATCAAGCTCGGCGGCAACCCGGAATTTCGGGCACAGAAGCGCGCCGGAACTGAAGCTACGCCGGAACAGTATGCGGCGGCGCTTCAGATTGAGAAAGAACAATGGAAGAAAGATTATGAAGAAGTAAAGGCGCTCGGCGGTCTTTATGTAATCGGCACGGAACGGCATGAGAGCCGCCGTATCGACAACCAGCTCCGCGGACGTTCTGGCCGTCAGGGTGACCCTGGCCGCAGTAAGTTCTTCATTTCAACAGACGATGATTTGATGCGCCTCTTTGGTGGAGAACGCTTAAAGAGCATGATGCAGAGAATCGGTATGCAGCCGGGCGAGCCTATCTATCATCCGTGGCTCAGCAAGACAATTGAGAACGCCCAGAAAAAGGTTGAAGAGCGCAACTTTGAAATCCGTAAGCACCTGCTTGAATACGACGACGTGCTCAACGAGCAGCGTTCTTTCATTTATCAGCAGAGAGACGACATTATTGCAGACGAGCAGCTTACAAAGCGCGTTATGCAGACAGCAAGCGACACAATCGAAGATTATGTTGACGAATACTGCAGGGAACTTAGAAAGAACCCGAACGCATTTGCAGCGCTTCTTGATAAAATCAAGAAAACATTCGGTCTTTCGCTTCAGATTGACAGCGCGCAGTATGCAAACGGCAAGAATGACGAAAAGCTTATTGAAGATATCGTAGAAAAAATGCGTCAGGACTTGCAGGAAAAGGAACTTATTGCCGGAACTGCAAATCTTAACATGTTCATCAGGTCGCTTTATATTCAGGCAATTGACCGTAAGTGGCTTGACCATCTTGAAATGCTTGAAACATTGCGTGAGTCTGTTCATCTGCGTTCTTACGGTGAGAAGAATCCGCTTACAGAGTATAAAATCGAAGGTTTCAACATCTTCTACAGCATGCTTGACGACATCAGAATTGATATTGCATCTAAAGTATTCCGCGTTAAAGTACAGGTCGCACCAGCAGGCGAAGAACGCCGCCCACGCGAGCAGCACATCAATATGAACGCACAGCACCAGTCTTCTGGCGCATTCGGCGGTGCACAGAACGGCGGTTCTGTAATGGGCGGCGCCTCAAAGCCTGAAAATGCGCAGTATGTGCGCACTACTCCAAAAGTCGGCAGAAACGATCCGTGTCCGTGTGGTTCAGGCAAAAAATACAAGCACTGCTGCGGCAGGTAAACGACTTGTTCGGAAACTCGGTTAGTTTCCGGACAAATCAGCAATTTTTCAGGCTGAAGCCTTACAAAATTGCGATTTACTAAAGTTCGTGTTCGGAAAGCTTATGTTTCCGAACACGTCTATTAAGGAGATTTACAAGCGATGAATTTTAAGTCTTTTTGGGTATTTTTCAGAGTCGGGCTCACTATTGTATTACGCAGCAAATCTTTAAATAAAGCAAAAAAATTTGATAAGCAGGGCAAAATTAAAGAGCGCGATGCCATCGTTTATGACAAGGCACACGGCTGGAGCCGCGAGCTTTTCGACAGAATCCTTAAAGGCGTAAAGGTAACCGTAAAAGGGCTTGAAAATCTTCCAAGAGACCGCGCCGTTGTACTCATCGGCAACCATCAGGGCTATCTCGACATTCCGCTGCTGCTCGGCTTTATAGACAAGCCTATCGCATTTATTGCAAAAGCCGAAATCTTGAAAATTCCGGTGCTCTCAACATGGATGAAACTCATGCAGTGCACTTTCCTTGTGCGCTCAAGCCCGCGCCAGTCTATTGAAGCAATGAACGAAGCTATAAATAACGTAGAAAAAGGTTATTCGCTCGTAATTTTTCCGGAAGGACACAGAAGCAAGGGCGGCCCGATGAAAGACTTAAAGCCGGGCAGCTTTAAGCTTGCATATAAATCCGGGGCACCTATTGTTCCGTTTACAATTGACGGCTCTTTCAGGTTATATGAAGAAAACGGCATTCAGCCGGGCGATGTAACGCTGACAATTCATCCGCCAATCTACATTGACGGTATGGACAAAGAACAGCAGAAAGATATTCCGGCAAAAGTTCAGGAAATCGTCGCCTCTGCTCTGCCGCCGGCACAAAAACCACTGGCGATAGAACAAAGTTCAGCAGAATAACTGGTAACGAAACAGCCCGCCAGAAGCTTTTAGATACGGTCACTGAGCGTAGTCGAAGTGTGGTCACTGAGCAAAGTCGAAGTGTGGTCACTGAGCGTAGTCGAAGTGACCATTCATAGGCTGCTTCGACTTCACGGTTGGTGAGCCTGCCGAACCACAGCAACCGTG
>CADBUT010000303.1 GCA_902797925.1 uncultured Spirochaetaceae bacterium | reverse complement strand
GGCGGCATTCAAGCCGACGCCTTCAATTGCAAAAGAGCAGGATTCAGTCAGCTTGACCGCCAAAAAGAACGAGAAACTCAAAATTGAGGGACGGCACGACCCGTGCGTTGTGCTTCGCGCAGTGCCTTGCGTAGAAGCCGCAACAGCAATAGGAATTTATGACCTTCTTTTGGAAAGCAGACGCTAAACAAGAAAAATCAGCAAACGCAAAGGAAAAATATGGCAGAAAATCTTGAAACATTGAGAAATAAAATCGATGAAATCGACACTCAAATTGCGAAACTCTTTGCAGAACGCATGGACGCTGTTGAAAAGATTGGAATCTACAAAAAAGAAAACGCGCTCGGCGTGAACCAGTCTGAAAGGGAAAAATCTATCATAAAGCGGCTTACAAAGCTCATTCCGCCGGAATATGCGGGCGCAATCGAGCAAGTTTACGAAGCAATCTTTGCAACGAGCAAGCGCTATCAGTCAAAGCTTGTCGGCAAGGCTAAATTCGGTTTGATTGGCCGCAACATCGGCTATTCGTTCTCTAAAGAGATTCACGCCGCATTTGCAGATTATGACTACAACATCATCAACCTTGAGCCTGAAGAAGTGAGCGGATTTTTCGCCAAAAAAGAATATGCCGGTTATAACGTGACAATTCCTTATAAGCGCGATGCGGCCGCCTTGTGCGACGAGCTTTCACCGCAGGCAAAAGCGATTGGCTCGGTAAACACTGTTGTGCTCCGCAAAGACGGCACGCTTTTCGGCGACAATACCGACTATTACGGCTTTCTCAATATGGCAGAAAAAGCCGGCGTTGATTTTAACGGCAAGAAAGTGCTCGTCTTTGGCAATGGCGCAACAAGCGCAACAATCTGCGCGGCCGTAAAAGACAAAGGCGGAATCATTACAGTAATTTCGCGCAACGGCAAGACAACATATGCAGATTTACCCAAGCATAAAGACGCGCAGATTCTGATAAACGCCACCCCTGTCGGCACTTTCCCGGAAACTGAAAATCAAATTACGTCGATTGACCAGTTTGAGCAGGTAGAAGCCGTGCTCGATGTTGTGTACACACCTCTTGCAAGCCGCTTTGTTCAGCAGGGTCTAGACCGCGGCTTAAAGGCGAGCGGCGGTCTTCCGATGCTCGTCGGCCAGGCGAAAAAGGCTGCAGAACTTTTTGCCGGCAAGGAAATAAGCAAAGAAGACGAGGAAAAAGTCTATCACAAGATTTTGCGCCAGAAGCAGAATCTGATTCTTATCGGAATGCCCGGCTCGGGCAAGACAAGCCTCGGCAAAGCCGCCGCAAAGAAGCTCAACCGCCCTTTCATCGACATAGATACAGAAATCGAAAACCGCGAACATCTTTCTATACCAAAAATATTTGAAAAATTCGGTGAGAGTCATTTCAGGGCAATTGAAACCGAAGTGATTGCTGAAATTACAAAAACTTCTGGCGCGGTGATTGCTACAGGCGGCGGCGCGGTAATGAACCGCCGTAACAGGCTGAACATCAGACAGAACGGCTTTTGTGTCTTGATAAAGCGCGACCAGGAAAAGCTTGCTCTTGAAGGCCGGCCTGTTTCAAAAGCGAAAGGCACAAAGGCGCTTGAAAAAGAGCGTATGCCTGTCTACAAAGAGCTTGCAGAAGCCGAAATCTCGAACAACGGCACACTTGAAGAAGCTCTTGCCCAGCTTTTGGAGGCTTTCAAATGAAATTCCTTGTAATCAACGGACCAAATATAAACATGCTCGGTATCAGAGAACCTGACATCTACGGAAAGCAAAGCTACAAAGATTTGATAGAATTCATAAAAGACTGTGCCAAAAAACGCGGCATAAAAGTAAAGCTTTTTCAGTCAAATTCTGAGGCTGCAATTGTCACCACAATTCAAAAAGCCTACAACAAATTTGACGGAATTATCATAAACCCGGCGGCTTACACACACACAAGCGTAGCAATTTTAGATGCGCTAAAAGCTGTAGCCATTCCGGCTGTAGAGGTACACATCTCAAAAGTACCGGAACGTGAACCTTTCAGACAAGTTTCTTATGCGGGCATGTTCTGCTTTAAGACTATTACAGGCTTAGGCTTTAAAGGCTATGAAGAAGCCATGGATACTCTCATCGAAAAACTCAAATAGCCTGAATTTTAATTTTTTAAAATTACAGTGGCTGAGCGCAGTTGAAGCCATAATAAGCGGGTTTTTAGTTTAAAATTGAAAATCGGTTATTTCGACTTCGCTCAATAACCGATTTTCGCGCCACTACATGGGAATGACAGTGTCATGTCCGGGCGTGTCCCGGACATATTACTACAGCTTAAAGCCTTTTGTCTGTTCGTAAAGATTGTCAGACAGGTTATTGTTCTCGCTAGAAAGAGAAGAAACACTGTCAACAGATGTGCTGATCTGTTCCATTCTGTCTGAAACATTCTGCGTAACTTCTTTAACCTGATAAGCAAAGTCTCTAAGATTGACCATCTCATTCTGAACCATAGAAGCACCGGTGTTCATTTCGGTTGAACCGTTCAAGATAAGAGTGGTTGTATTCTGCATTGTTCTCAAAGACTCAAGAACCTGCTGAGAACCTTCCGCCTGCTCGTTCATAGACATCGAGATTTCAGACATCAAATCGTTGACGTTACCAATCTGACCGGAAATATCCTCAAATACAGTGTTTGCATCTGTTGACTGGTCTACAACGTTTCCAATGTTTGAAACTACTACGCGGAGCATTTCTGCAATTTTCTTTGACTGCTCAGAAGTATCTTCCGCAAGCTTACGGATTTCGTCAGCAACAACAGAGAAGCCTTTACCTGCATCGCCGGCATGAGCAGCCTCAATAGCAGCATTCATAGCGAGAAGGTTGGTCTGCGAAGCGATTGTCTCAATCAATTCGTTAGCTTCAAGCAGCTGCTGTGAGTGCTGTGCAGTCTCTTTAACAGACTCAATAACGCCTTCCATAGTGTTTCTACCGGTCTCAGACGCGCCCTTAAGCTCTGTAAAGGTCTTGCTTGCGCGGCCCAAGTTGTTTGAAACAGACTGAATGTTTGCAACCATTTCTTCAATAGCGGCAGAAGATTCGTTTACGCTGTTAGCCTGATTGCCAATCTGATAGTTCAAGCTTTCAATTGTCTTTGAAATCTCATGAACTGTTGAAGTTGTCTCTTCAATGCTTGCGCTCAAGTTAATGGCGTTCTTAGAAAGAACGTCTGTCTTTTCGTTAATGTCGTTAATCGCATTCTTTGTGCGGCTTACGTTGTCGTTCAAGTTAGATGAAACGTTACCAAGTTGTGCT
>CADBUT010000302.1 GCA_902797925.1 uncultured Spirochaetaceae bacterium | reverse complement strand
ATTTTCCGATTGCGGAACAGGATTTCTCCGAGCTTATCACTATTAAGCCTGACATGAAAAACCCGAAAAACGGCACAGTCGAAAACAGGGAATATTCTTTCAGCGTTTCGTACAACGACACGCACAAAACAGCATATGTAACATCTGAAATTATCGGAGTTCCGGCTGAAGATTTGACTTTTGACATCACCGTGAAGGGCGGCATAAAAAGCACAATCGGCAGCGCGGCCAGCACCCAAAAGCTTGAGTCTTATGTTTCAATTCCTGGCTCAAACAATTATGCGAAAATCAGGTACATCGGTTCTGATTTGCTCATGAACGAAAACCAGGAATACAATCAGATTATCACGATTGAGACTACTGCGAAAATCTCAATCGAGGAACTCAACTCTCACATCAAGTTTTATCAGCTGCCAAAAGACAGGCCTGAAGAGCCAGGGCTGAAAGCAGTCAAAAACTATTACTGGGACGACACTCAATTTGTTACAGACAAAGTAATTAGCCTTTCTAAAAAGCTTAACATAAAAGCTTATGATACTGAAAACACATACGAAACGGTGCACAACTATTACATCGATGTGCCCGAAAACAGCTTCATTTACGCCTGCGTAACTGCCGGCGCTCATTTTTACGGCGACTATTATCTTTCAAAAGATTTCGAGGCAGTTTTCAGCGCAAGCAATTATCCGAAAGAAATCAATTTCGTTTCAGAAGGCAACCTCATCTCTCTGAGCGGCAGCAAGAAAATTCCGATTTTGACACGCGGCGTTTCAGACGTAGACGTTAAAATCTGGCGCTTCAAGCCTGATGAAATCAACCATATAGTTTCGCAGTCAAACGGAAACCTTAAAAACTTCAGATTCAACTCAGGCTCTTTTGATGAAGACAACGTGGGCGAATTCATCTATGATTCGAAAATCGCCACAACTTCGACAAGCCCGAAAGAGATTTCTTACATCAACTTTGATTTCAGCAAATATCTCGAACAGATTCCGTCAAAAGATTTGCGCTACGGCCTCTTTCTTATAAGCATTTCAAATTCAAGCTGCAGTACAATAAAAAAGCTTGTGATGGTAACAGACCAAGCTTTAATCATGAAAAAGACCAACAAATCGGGCATAGACCTATTCGTTCAGTCAATCTCAACTGGCAGGCCTGTCTCGTCAAGCAGCGTCAAGGTAATTTCGCTCAACGGCGACGTGCTTGCGGCCGCCTCAACAGACAGAAACGGTCATGTCTTTATTCCAGAAATCAAGTCTGACGGAAACAGGCCAGTGGCAATCACGGCGGTAACAGGCAACGACTTTGCGTTTGTGCCTTACAACCTGAACGGCCGTTCCGTAGATTATTCAAACTTTGACGTGGGCGGCCTTTACGGTGCGCAAGACCCGGACAAGCTTTCTGCGTACATCTTCAACGACAGAGGCATTTACCGTCCTGGCGACGAAATGCGTTTCGGCTTAATCGTAAAGGCCGGCGACTGGACAAAAGCCCTTGAGCGCACGCCGCTTGCATATGTCATTACAGACCCAAGCGGCAACGAAATCTGCGAGAAAGAGTTTTTGCTGAACCAGAGCGGCTTTGAAGAAGTCAAATATTCTACAAAAGACTGGTCGCCGACCGGCCAATATACGCTTTATCTTTATCTCAAGAAAAAGCACCCGACGAGAGACGAATACGAGCGCATCTTAATAGGAAGCGAAACTGCAAAGGTTGAGGAATTTATGCCCGACACATTGCAGATTTCTTCTTCGTTTGAGCCGCTCTCTTCTGCCGGCTGGATTCATCCGCAGAATTTGACAGCCGTCGTAAAGCTCAAGAACATGTTCGGTTCTGTTGCGGCAGGCAACGAAGTTAAGGCAGAAATGGAGCTGAAGCCGGGCTATCTGCGTTTCAACAAATACAAAGATTACCGCTTCAACGACCCGTATCTTGCCAAAGAAAGATTCTCTGAACGGCTTGCCGACACAACAACGAACGAAGAAGGCTACGCCAAATTCGACATCGACATGGAACGCTTCGCGCCGGCAAGCTACAGGCTTGTGTTTACGGCAGACGGCTTTGAGAAAGAAAGCGGCAGAAGCGTAACAACAAGCTCTTCTCTCTATGTTTCTCCGCTTGATTATTTGATTGGCGTAAAAGCAGACGGCGCGCTCAACTACATCAACAAAGACAGCAAGCGCATACTCAAATTTATTGCCGTAGGTCCGAACCTTGAAAGCATAAAAGTTGACGGCGTAAAGCTTTCGATTATCGAAAACAGGTATGTCTCT
>CADBUT010000301.1 GCA_902797925.1 uncultured Spirochaetaceae bacterium | reverse complement strand
TCTTTTACGTCACCAACTTTCAGAACGTCCATCGGGTCTGAAACATAAGAATCACTGAGCTCTGAAATATGAATCAAGCCTGTTTCGTGCAGCCCGATGTCAACGAATGCGCCGAAATCGACGACGTTCTTGATTTTGCCCGTAACTTTCATGCCTTCTTTCAGGTCTTCAAACTGAAGAACGCCTTTCTGCATAATCGGTGCAGGGTAGTCTTCGCGCGGGTCACGGTTCGGTTTCTGCAATTCTTCGATAATGTCGTTGAGCGTTGTTTCGCCGAGCTTGTATTTTTCGCATAGAGTCTTGCGTGTTTCTGCGCTGATTTTTTCACCGGCTTTTACGGCTTTGTAGACTTCGCGCGCAACATCGTAATTTTCAGGATGAACCCAAGTGTTGTCTAGCGGGTCTGCGCTTTCTGCAATTTTCAAAAAGCCTGCGCACTGCTCAAAAGCTTTCGGACCAAGACCCGGAACTTTCTTCAAATCTTCGCGGCTTTTGATTTTTCCGTTTGCATCGCGGTAAGCTACAATTTTTTTAGCCGTGCTTGAGTTGATGCCCGAAACATATTTCAAGAGCATGTAGCTTGCGGTGTTCAGGTTTACGCCGACGTTGTTTACAACTGAACTTACAACCTCGTCAAGCTGTTCGGCGAGCTTTTTCTGGTTTACGTCATGCTGATAAAGGCCAACGCCGATGGCTTTCGGGTCAATCTTGCAAAGCTCGGCGAGCGGGTCTTGCAGGCGGCGGCCCATGCTGATTGCGCCGCGGACCATAACGTCAAGGTCTGGGAATTCTTCTGTGCCGACCGGGCTTGCAGAATAAACTGAAGCGCCAGATTCGTCTACGACGGTGTACTCAACGTCGCTGTTCGCGTAATTTTCGCTTATAACCTTGCTGACAATAGCCTGAACTTCCTGGCTGCCAGTGCCATTGCCTACGGCGAGCACCTGAATATCATATTTATCGATTGCATCGTTGATTAAATCGTAAGCTTCTTTCGGGTTCTGTTCCTGAAAAATCTTGAAAAAGCCGAGATATTTGCCGGTTTCGTCCAAAGCGGCGCATTTCGTGCCGTTGCGGTAGCCCGGGTCAATGCCGAGAACGCGGCTGCCCTTAATCGGCTGCGTCATCAGTAAATTCTTGAGGTTCTCGCTGAAAACGCCGATGCCGTGGTTGTCGGCTTCGTCCGTTTCGTCGCTTCTGATTTCGCGCACAACAGACGGTGAAAGCAAGCGCACAACGCCGTCTTCGATTGCGTCTTTATGGTAGTGGTTGTTGATTTTCTGATGGCCTTGCAGCATTGCGACTGCTTCATCAACATCAACGTCGATTGTAACTTCAAGCGCGCCTTCACGTTCTGCGCGGTTTATCGCAAGAATGCGGTGCGGCTTAACCTGATTGAGCGGCTCTTTGTAATCCCAGTACATCTGGTAAGTTGAGACTTTCTGTGCCTGCTCTTCGGTCTGGCCTTCCGGCACAATGCCCTTCGTCACGATGTTGCCGCTTTGCATGTAGAGGTTGTGTACGGCTTCGCGGTTTTTGGCTTCCTGGCTTACGCGTTCTGCGATGATGTCTTGTGCACCGGCAAGCGCATCGGCGGCTGTTTCCACGTTCAAGGCCGGGTCTTCATTGTCAGTCTTGATGTATTTTTCAGCTTCTTTTTCGATTGCGGCATCGTCCATTTCAAGCATGGCATCGGCAAGCGGCTCAAGACCTTTTTCGGCTGCAACCATTCCGCGTGTCTTCTTCTTTTTCTTGAACGGTGCCCAGAGGTCTTCAAGCGCGGCCAGCGTTGTGGCTGCCATAATCGCTTCGTACAGAGAATCTGTAAGCTTGCCCTGCGCAAAAACGCCTTTGACAATTTCAATGCGGCGCTCTTCGAGGTTTTTATATGATTTATAAGAGTGGTCGATGTTCAGAACCTGAACTTCGTCAAGGTTGCCGGTTTTGTCTTTGCGGTAGCGGCTGATAAACGCCACCGTGCAGTCTTCTTCAAAAAGGCTGATAACAGCACTGACCTGCTGCAGCTGAATGTTCAGCTCGCCGGCAATTTTTTTCATAATGTCGACTTCGTTTACTGTGAGTGCGTCGACTGATTCTTGTGTAAATTCCATTGTTTCTCCATAAGCAAATGAATGCAGAAACAAATAATACGGAAAAACAGGCAAAATTACAATAAGGAAGGGGAAGGCAAAACCCTTAATTCGGAAGCACGGTTTTTCCTTCCCCTTCAACCCTATCCTTTTCCGGCACCGCTTAGGGCTCTGCCCTAAGAACCCGGATTATCTACGAAGATGAGTTGTGTACATAAGCTGCCGGTTTTTGTGTCAACAAAAAGCGGCGCTTTTCGCCGATTGGACTTTAATTGTAGATTAAGCTGTTGCGAAAAGAAGCCCTAATGACCCCCGATTATCTACAGTTTAAGTTTAGCTTCGCGGGATTGGTTTTAAAATATGTCATTGCTCGGCTTGACCGGGCAATCTTTTTAGGTTGCTGACCACAAGCTGCCGGTTTTTTATGCTGTATAGGCTGCCGCTTGCCTTTCGTTCTGTTTGCAGATTAGCGTCATCGGCTTTACGTTGAAGATTGCGGCAATTGCGGGGCATTTTGCCATAAGCAGATAGAACAGATTCGGGTTGTCGCATGGGTGCAGGCTCTCAAAATTGCCCTGACCTTTTGCGATTATAACGTCGGCGCTGTTGTAAAGCTCAAGGAATTCAGCTGAAACTGTGGCAAGCACCGTTCCGGCCGCCTTGCTCCCGTTCGAGATTACTTCGGCGGCTTCTTTCATGTTCACGGCTTCTGCATCGAGCATCGTAACATCGTTGAGCACGGCGTGCCCGCGCACGGCATAAGTGCATGAAATTCCGGCGAACAGCTGCTTTATCACCTGAATAAAGATTTTGTCCAGCGCAATCTCGCCTGAATTGTCGCCGATGTAAAGCAAAGTTTTTGCGTTTTTCAGCTGGTCAAACAGCGCTTTTCTGTCGTCAATTGAAAACGGAATGTGCGAAGCCTTTTCGGCGTTGCTCCAGAATGCTTCTTCATCAAACGAATCTGCCGCCGCAAGGTCTATGAGGTTGCCGTAAATCGCAAAGAACAGCGCCTTGCTGAAGCGCGCCTCTTCATCAGTCTGGCTATTTATAATAGAAAGAATCTTGTCTTTTTGCGCCAAAACCGCATTGTCATAGCGCAATTTCAGCTGTTCATAAACGTCGCGGAATCCGATTTCGCTTTCGAGCAAATCCCAAGTTTCGCCGATAAGTTCCGGCGTGCATTTCGTGTAATCAGCTTCTGCAAGCTGCGCAAGCACCTTGCGCAAGATTCCCTGAGATTTTGATTTTTCTATATTCAAAAGCGAAGTCACTTGCGCAACCTGCCGCACAATACAAGAAGAGCAGCTTAAAATAAATTCCATGCAGAGAAAATAGCATATTAAAAGCAGGCTTGTCTATTTGCAGTAGCAAAAGCTTTTCAAATAAGATAAACTGCCAATATGCTTTTTAACAGTGTTCAGTTTTTCATCTTCTTTCCGATTGTGGCGGTGCTTTATTTTGTCTGCACTCATAAAATCCGAAAAAACTTATACAGCCAGCTGCTTTTGCTTGCTGCAAGCCTTTTCTTTTACGCTTGCTGGAATCCGGCTTATCTACTTTTGATTTTGACTTCGGTTACCGTTACATGGACGAGCGGCCTTTTAATGGAAAAAGCTGGAAATGCCCAAGTTGATGCTGTAATTAAAAAGCGGCTCATACTTGCGGCTTCGCTTGCAATAAACTTGCTCATTTTGTTTTTCTTCAAGTATTACAATTTCTTTTCAGATTCAGTTCAGTTTGTATGCTCAAAAATCGGTGCAGAGGCAAAGCTTCCGGCTTTTTCTGTTCTGCTGCCTGTCGGAATAAGCTTCTATACTTTTCAGGCGCTTGGCTATTCTATTGACGTTTACCGCGGAACTGTAAAAGCCGAGCACAATTTTATAACGTATGCGCTTTTCGTCACGTTCTTTCCGCAGCTTGTTGCAGGCCCTATTGAAAGAACGGAAAACCTTCTTCCGCAGTTCAAGGTTGACCACACTTTCGATTATGACAGGGTGACGGACGGATTAAAGCTGATGGCCTACGGCATGTTCAAAAAGGTTGTGGTTGCAAGCCGTCTCGCGCTGTACACAGACCGTGTTTATGCCGACATTGCAGGTTCTTCCGGTACGGCGGTTGCAATAGCCACGGTGTTTTTCGCGTTTCAGATTTTGTGCGATTTTTCGGGCTATTCAGACATTGCAATTGGTGTTGCAAAAGTTCTCGGCTTTAACTTAATGCGGAACTTTGAGCGGCCGTTTTTTTCTAAATCTATCGCCGAATTTTGGCGGCGCTGGCATATTTCGCTTTCTACATGGTTCAAAGACTATGTGTATATTCCGCTTGGCGGCAGCAGATGCAGCACGGCGCGCCGTTGCTTCAACTTGTTCGTCACATTTTTGATAAGCGGTTTATGGCACGGCGCGGCGTTTCATTTTGTGCTGTGGGGCGCAATTCACGGAGTTTATCAAGTTGCTGGCGTTATTACAAAACCGGCACGGCAGCTTATTCTGCGCAAAACTGGAATTGTTTCAGAAGACGGAAAAACAAAACGCTGGTGGCAGTTTTTTCAGGCTGCGTTTACGTTTGCGCTTGTATGCTTCGCATGGATTTTCTTTAGGGCTTCTTCAACGGCAGATGCTTTGCTTGCAGCGCAGAAAATGCTTTTGTGCCCGAAGGAGATTGTTCAGTCTGTGTCCGGGCTTCTGCAC
>CADBUT010000300.1 GCA_902797925.1 uncultured Spirochaetaceae bacterium | reverse complement strand
GTGTCTTTGAAGTCAAAGTATTTGAAGCCGATTGTGTCGCCGCCTCTTATGTTTTCAATGTGGCCTTCGATTTCATCGCCGTCTTTGCCGTCTTGCGTAAGGCGCGGGTAGCTGCCGGGCACAAAAAAGTTGTTTTCTTTTCTATTATAAAGGCTGCATGCAATGTGCGCCGAATATTCGCCCTTGCCTTTAAGCGGTGCGCCGTTCAGGCCGCAAGAAGTCATCTCAACTTGCGGAATCGAGCCGTTTGGCAGAATCTCAATCTTTTCGGCGCAGCCCTGACGGCTGTACCAATTTCCGTTTGTCTGCCGGTGATAGAAAACGTACCAGCTGTCTTTTATCTTGACGATGCTGCCGTGGTTGTTGCCGCCTTCGTTAGAAACTAGAACGCCGCCGTAGACAAAATCTTTGCGCGGGTTCTTTGAAGTTGCGTAGCAAAGCTCGCGCATAGACTCGCATGAATAGATGAAGTAATAAACGTCGCCGATTTTTCTGATTGAAGACGCTTCAAAGAATGAATGACCTTCAAATGAAGTGCCTTCCGCATATTCAATGCCGGGCACAACAAAAACAGGCTCTTCTTCAATTGTCAGCATGTCGCTGCCGAGCACAGTGCACATTGAGCCGTGGCGGCTTTTATCGCCCCTGCCGCAAAAACCTGTGTAAAGATAAGTCTTGCTGCCTTCTGTAATTACGCCCGGGTCAAACTGCGGCTCATCGCCTTTGCGCTCGCCGAGCCTTGTGCCGTCTTTATAATGAACATAGCCATAGAATTCGTATTTGCCTGCCGGAGTATCTGAAACCGCAACAGAAATGACGCTAACTTTGTCGAGCGCATAATAGAGGTAGTATCTTCCGTCAGGACCGACAGTCACATCGGGCGCGTAAAGGCACATTTTGCCGTCTTTGTTGAGCGGGTCTGCTGTTTTTGGGTAGATAACGCCCTCGTAGCGCCAGTCGCTCAAGTCGTCAACAGGTGCAGAATAGCAGATGTAATCGCCCAGGCAGAAAACCCAGCCGTTAAAAATGTCGTGCGAGCCGAAAACATAGATTCTGCCGTCAAAGACATGCGGCTCTCCGTCCGGAATATATTCCCAAGAAGGAAGGTACGGATTGAATGCTTGCTTTTTCATTTGAATGTCCTTATAAATATAAGTTAAAGGAAGTTTGCCTTAATATTAGGCTTATAAAGCATAAAGAGCAAGACTTTTTTAGCCAGAGGTAATGACAATGCAGAAATTCAGATTTACAGGCAGTTTTATTATAAGCTTTGTGCTTAATCTTGTGCTGAACCTTGAATGGGCGGTGCTTGCGTTTGTGCTGTTTCTGCTGCATAAGTTTGTCAAGCTACCGCTTTGGCCTTGCCTTGCGGCTCTTGGCGTCTGGGCGGGCGGCGTGCTGATTATAACGCTTGTGCTTTATTTGATTGGCCCGTGGGGCAGCGGTGCAGAACCTGCTGAGCCTGTAAACAAGAACCCGTATTCAGCCGGTGCAGCAGTGGGCGCAACCGGCAGCCACGCTTTGTCTGGCCACTCAACTGATGAAGCTGCTGCAACTGGTGCGGCTGGGGGCGCAGATTCTGCCCGAACAGGCGAAGCTTCAAAGCAGGTGCAGTATCAGTCTGAACTTGCACGCGCCATAATGCAGCCCAAAACATACACCCAGACATCTGCCACAACTCCGCAAGACCAGCCACAACCCGGAGAAGGTTCAGAATGAAAATGAAACGTAAAATAACTGCATTATTGTTTTTTATGTATAGAATAAGTAAAGGTTTAATATAAAGAGTTACAACCTTCAATAGATAAACCTAAAAAAAGCGATTAAAAAATCGATATGTTGAAGGAGATTAAGAAATTGATAAAAATAATTCTTAAAGGTAAGTATGATATAGATTCATTTTGTTGCAATGAATTTTTTGAAGTAGTTCTTTCTAGTGAAGAAGAAACTAGGCGATTAAACTTTGGTGATAGGATTGTTTATACAAAATTCTATGAAGAAGAATTAGCTAATAAAATAAACTTTCCATATTTTAATTTATTAGGAAAAAAAATAGCGAATACGACTTTGATACAAGATACAGATTCTCAATTGCTGAAAAAAATAGAATCTGATACTGGTAATTTTTATTCGGCTGATGACCTAAAGCATTATATAATAATCGCAGTGAATTATGTAATGGATATTGTTACATTTGATGACGTTAAGGATTAAAAATTCTTATGAATTGATTTGAAACACGTTTATTATTATTTTACTGAATTTTGCTGAAAAAAATGTAATAAGAGAGAGGGTAATGAACAAAACGATTATTCCGGCAAAAGCTTTGTGTCGTTGGTTTTATTTACGGTTTGAAGTTATGTAGCAAAACTGCCAAGTTTTTGCTTCGCAAAACTTGAAAGACTTGTGCAAGGTTTGTTCTTAAAGCTGATGCACAAAGGCGCTAGGGCGGCGGAGCAGGGTTCAAAAACACTCTGTTTGTTGTGTCGCGTAGCGACATGTATATAGTTTCCATACAACAAACAGCGTGTAGCGCGCTAGCGCGCGATTTTGAACCCTGTGACGAGCCCGAAAGTATCTGTTTGTACACCATTTTTCATGCCGATACCAAGAAATTTCAGCCTCATAGTATTGTAATTATTGCATAAAAATGCAATAATCTGCATAAACTTGCAATAAAACTGAAGCCTCTTGTTGGAGAGGCTTTTTAAATATTTTGGAGGCATATCATGTCAAAGTTGCGTGGTGCATTTACTGCTTTGGTAACTCCTATGTTTAGTGATGGTTCCATTGACTTTGAAGGCTGGCGCAAACTTGTAAAGCTTCAGCTTGAAGGTGGAATTACCGGTCTGCTTGCACTTGGAACTACCGGAGAAACACCGACTTTAGATGAGCACGAAGAAGAAGTAAAGCTCATCGAAATCATTATGAACGAAACCCGCGAATACACTAAAAAGACAGGCCGCAAAGTTCCTGTTGTTATCGGTGCGGGTTCAAACTGCACTAAAGATGCAGTTATGTATGTTGAGCGCGCTAAAAAAATGGGTGCAGACTATGCTTTGGTAGTTACACCTTACTATAACAAACCGTCTGATGAAGGCATTTACCGTCATTTTGAGGCTGTCTCAAAAGTCGGCATTCCTATCATCGTTTATAACATTGCCGGAAGAACTGGAAAGAACATTTCGACAGACTTGCTTTGCAGAATTGCCGATCTTCCGAACATTGCCGGTGTAAAAGAAGCTTCGGGCAGCATAAGCCAGATGATGGAAGTTATCGACAGAATCAGCCGCAAGAAGCCTGATTTTTCAGTTATGTGCGGCGATGATGCGCTGACGCTGCCGATTGTGGCTGCCGGTGCAGACGGCGTATTCTCGGTTGTG
>CADBUT010000299.1 GCA_902797925.1 uncultured Spirochaetaceae bacterium | reverse complement strand
TCAATTCAGACCGTAACACCGTAACGGATACAAAAAACAGCAAAGCCGTCCATTGAAGGGCGGCTTTTTTTTGCTTTTCTTTTTATAGCTTTTCTATGTAGTTTCCGGGATACACAAGCTCTTTATAGCCTGCTTTTTTTGCGGCAGCTCTTGCGCGGTCATAGGCGCAGTCTAGCGCGGCGGTTGTATGCGCATCGGCATTTATGCAGACCGGCACTTTGTGCTCGTGCAAAATTTCAAGAAAAGCCGCAGACGGATAAACATCGTCCATGTTTTTTCTGAATATTGCGCCTGTATTGATTTCAGCTATGACACCTGCTTTTGCAGCGGCTTTTGCCGTTTCTACAAGCTGCTCTTTGTACCAGCTTTCGCCTTCATCAAAAAACTTAAGCACAACGTTTCTGATTCTAACCAAATCGGGATGACCCAAAATGTCAAAATCTCCCTCAGAAAGCATGTCTCTTTCAGCCTGAAAATAATCGCAGACAAGAGCCTTGCCGTCTACAGCGCCGGTCTTCGGGTTTGTGTAAAGCTTTTCAAGATTTGCCTTTACGCTCTCTGTAGTGTTGTCAACCGTAAAAAAAGCACCGCCTTTATTGATAAAATGCACCGATCCGATAAGAAAATCAGGCTTAAACTCCGCATAAACTTCTTTAGAAGGCAGGGCAAGCCCCACAGTTTCAGACTTAAAGTAATCGGCTTCAAAACCGAGCATTATCTTTATCTTTGGCGCATATTTCTCTTTAAGGCGGCTGATTTCAGCTACATAAGAGCCAAAATCTGCCTTGTGCATAGACCAGATGTGGTCAAACGCGCTGTAAAACATGGGGTCAAGCGGGTGCACGCTGTGGCTTGAAAAGCCCAAAACCGAAAAGCCCTTCTCTATTGCGGCAAGCACCATTTCTTCCGGCGTACATTTTCCGTCGCAGAATTTTGAATGTGTATGTAAATTTATCATATTGAATCCCCTGTTTCAGCCTAAAAATGAATGTCTTCGTTGAACAGCGGCGTGCTGAAATAACGTTCAGCTGTATCCGGCAGAACAGTCACAACAGTTTTACCTCTGCCTAGTTTCCGCGCCAATTCCAGTGCGGCGGCAACATTTGTTCCGCTTGAAATACCGCACATAATGCCCTCTTTTCTTGCCAAATCGCGGGACGTGCGGATTGCCTCGGCATCTGTAACTATATAGATATCGTCATAGATTTCCTGATTCAGATTTTCTGGAATAAGGCCGTCTCCGATTCCCATTTGAAGGTGAGTACCGACAGTGCCGCCTGCAAGAATCGCCGCATTCTCCGGCTCAACAGCCCAGATTGTAATTTCGGGGTTCTTTGCCTTTAATGTCTCACCGATTCCGGTAATTGTGCCGCCAGTGCCGATGCCCGAACAAAAGCCGTCAATCGGTCCGTTTACATCTTCAAGAATTTCCATTGCTGTTGTGGAACGGTGAACGGCGGGATTTGCCGGATTTTCAAACTGCTGAGGAATAAACACATGCGGGTCTTCATGCTGCATACAGAAAGCTGTGTTAATACATTCTGCGATACATGCGCCGATGTCGCCGGCATCGTGAATGAGTATTACTTCCGCGCCGTAATGCTTTACAAGCTTTCTCCGCTCTTCGCTTACAGAATCCGGCATAATGATTATAGTGCGGTAACCGCGCACAGCGCCAATAAGCGCAAGCCCGATTCCCTGGTTTCCGCTCGTCGGTTCTACGATAACCGTATCTTTATTGATTAAGCCTTTCTGCTCGGCATCCAAAATCATGTTATAGGCTGTGCGCGTCTTTATAGAGCCGCCGACATTCAAGCCTTCAAATTTAACAAGAACCCGGGCCGCGTTTTCTTCTTTCATACGCTGAAGTTCAATTAAAGGCGTATGCCCCATTGCGTCTAAAACTGTCTTGTAAATCATTTTTTGTACTTTTCTGCTGCCTTAATAATACTGAAATAAGAATCGTTCGGCGAAAAACTTGTATCTAAAATAGGGCTTCTCATCACATCACTATAAAATCTTTCAGCACTTTGAGTAACGCATTTGAAACTTACTTCTGAAATTATACTGCGGTTATCTAAAACCTGCGTCATAAAATCGTAATAAGAATCCGCCACGTTTTTTCCTTCTACAGGCGCTATATCAAGCTGAGCAATCTGCACCGAAAGACCTGCCTTACCGAAAGCCTTTACCGCTGCAAAATATTCCTTGCGGCCCGGCCAGTCCGCCGTCAGGTGCGAAATCATAGAAATTTCGTCTATGCGGCTGCCGTTTTTCTTAATCTGACCGGCAAGTTTTATTGCTGCATCTCTTTTTTTGGCAAGATGAAGATTGGAGTCACTGTAAACAATCTTCTCCTCCGGTTTTGCTCTTTCGCTTACAACCTTATATGCACGGAGCACATAGCTTTCGTCTTTGTAAATCTCGCCCCAATAAGACTTCTCCCTCAACTTGCCGTTGTCATTGTAAATTTCAGAAGCGACATGCCATGCACCCACAACCTGAATTGCGCGGGCGTTTGTTTTTTCCCATTTGCGGACGCTGTCTATAAAAGAGTTAACGTACCACTCTACACGTGCGTTCATCGTAGCTTTATCCGCAAAATTTTTTGCAAGATCAAAATCCTCATAGAAAAACCATGCAGGCAGATGTTCATGCCAGATAATCGGATGCAGACGCAGAAGAACGTGCATTTCTTTAGCTTTGTTCAAAGCGCTTATAATCGGTGCATCGTCTATTTGAAACGGCATATTGTAAGTAAGACCGTCACTGGCTGTAAATGGAACTGTTCTTTTCGGGCGCACGTTAAGAATTTTATCAGCACGAAGCTCCGTACGGGAAGTGACATCCGCAAAATTCACTTGAACTATATACGCATTTTCAATCTGCTTTACCTCTGCACTGTCTAAACTTACACCGATTGAAACTCCTAAATCTTTGTACGAGTCATTCAGAGAAGTTTTATTTGCAGAATCGTCTTTGTTTTTTGCCGCGCTTAAACTAAATGGAATACAAACGAACAAAAATACAGCCAAAAACTGTCTAACCATGCTTTTCATAGCTACACTATAGCGTTAATGGAACTCTTTGAAAACCCTATGTACAACAGGGTTTCCGTGTGAAAGACATTAGGATATGTACACATACAAGAACCTGCATAGGCGGATTTTGGCGCGCAAAAAACTCTGCAGGCACGAAGTGCCGAAGCCTTTTTGCGTGACGGAATTCGCCGAGAGCAGGTTCTTACATGGTACAATTTCTAGATTGCTTTTCATGCTGAAGCCATGCTATATACAAAAAGGCGGTTTATCTGTAAACTGATTCAACATAAGAGGATTGGGTTTATGAAAAAGATTCTGTCTATTTTTCTTTTAGTTCTTTTGTCTGTATCT
>CADBUT010000298.1 GCA_902797925.1 uncultured Spirochaetaceae bacterium | reverse complement strand
CATCTGAAGCAGCGGGTGGTAGCGTACAAAGATTCTCGAAATTCTGTAGTTGAGCGAATAATACTTCTTGTTGTGCTCGCTGAATTTTTCGATTTCAAACTTTTCGCGGACGAAAGACTTTACGGTGCGCACGGCATTCAGGTTTTCCTGCGCCGTGTTGTTCAAAACCTGCGTCTCCTGCCCGATTTCCTCAAACACCGGGCCGAGATGCTTTTCCATTGTAAGCGCGATAGCCGCACAAATCAGCATAGATACAGCCGGAATGAGCGCAAGCCTCCAGTTCATTCTAAACATGCAGAACATGATGAAGCTTACATGAACAATTACCTCGCTCAAAAGCATTCCGATGTAGGTGAAAAGCCCCCAGATGTTAGAGCCGTCGTCAAAAAGGCGCGACATAAGCTCGCCAGAATTCATCTTGTCAAAGAAATTTGCAGAAAGCGTCTGAATCTTGGTGAAAAAATCCTTGCGCACATTCATGCCGACCTGGCTGCCTGCCCAGTCGCAGCAGAATTCTCTTGTATAGCCCAGCAGCGCGCGCAAAATGCCGATTCCGAGCAGCGCAAAAAGAAAGGCTTCCAAATGTGTCATGTCTTTCCCGATAAGCACGTCGTCAACAATATGCATAGAAATCTGCGGCGAGAGCATATCAAGCCCGACAAACACAATGTTTATAAAAATCACGAGAATATAGAAAGGCAATACAGGTTTTACGAATCTGAAAATGTCTAATTTTAACTTCTGTTCCATAATATATAGAAGTAAATCATATCTCAAAGCAATTTACAATAAAGCAGAAGTTTAAAACATGTCTGAAACTGAAAAACTGAAACGCGGCGCGTTTTTGTGGAGAGGCAACAGCATGATTATGAATGGTGCACATGACGGTGCAGCTGCGCGCATAAACGCAACATTCAGCCGTTGCGCCGCTTGCTTATAGAAATTCCGTCACCGCATTTTACAAATTCTGTTTCGAATTCTTCGTTGCTTTTAAGAAAAGCTACATATTTTCTGATTTTCTTTACGAGCATAACCGTGTTGCGGTTGCATTGCAAATGCGGGTCTTCTACCATGCCGTGAAACGAAAGATTGTCGCTCACGATTACGCCGCGCGGCGAAAGATTGTGCTTGAATTTTTCGAAAAACTTTATGTACTGAGCTTTTGCGGCATCAATGAAAATCAAATCAAACTGCCTGTCTGTCTCAAAAAGCAGCGCATCGGCAAGATAAATTGAAATGCGGCTTTCAAGGCCGCGCTCTTTTATGTTCTGCACAGCCTGAAGGTAACGCTCCTCATCGATTTCGACTGTCGTTACATAGACATCAGCCGCCGCGCCTGCAAATTTTATCGCCGAGTAGCCGATTGCAGAACCGATTTCGAGAATATGCTTTATTTTGTGCTCTTCTATATATTTGCAGATAAACTCAATGCCTTCGTCTTTCATAATAGGCACATCATGTTCTTTGGCATATTCTTTTAACGGCGCTAACGTCTGCATGGCTTAGTTATACCATTTCAGCGCAGTCAAATACAAGAAGCAGCGCAGCGTAGGCGGACAAGCGCACAGCACAATTTGCGCCGTTCAAGAAGTTTTTCAGTCTAAAACCGAAAAACTTCTTGAATTATACAAGTTTTTCAGTTATAATCAGAAACATGAAAGATGAATTAGAAGTTTTTCGGCCACAGTTTGTAAAAAATCTCAAAGCTTATAAAGACGAAAGCATTATTAAAATTCTTTGCGGTGTACGCCGTTGCGGAAAATCTACTATTTTAAAGACTTATAAATCAGAACTGCTTTCTCTTGGCGTAAAAGAATCAAACATAATTGAACGGCTTTATTCTTCTATGGATTATTCAAATGATTTTGACAGCAATGCTATGTACCAGGACTTATCTTCTGCAATCAAGCGCGCTGACCAAAATCAAAAAATCTATCTTCTGTTAGACGAAGTGCAGGAAGTTGATTCTTGGGAAAAATGTGTCAATTCTCTTTTTGAAAGCTCAAATGTAGATATTTATGTCACCGGCTCTAACTCAAAACTGCTGTCTTCAGAAATTTCTACTTATCTTACAGGCCGCTTTGTCTTAATTCCGGTTTACACGCTTTCATTTGCAGAGTTTATAGAATTCAAGAAAACTTATATTCCGTCTTTGCAAGATGCTTCAAGCGATGAATATTTTGATTTGTACTTAAAATCTGGCGGTTTTCCGTTTGTGGCAAAAACAAACCATAGTCAAGAAGAAAACTATCAGATTGTAGACGGCATTTTTTCTACAGTCGTTACGCGCGATATTTCAAAAAGGCATAATATTTCAAATCTTGAAATGTTTAACCGTGTCGTCCGCTTTGTTCTGGAAAACCTCGGTAAAAATTTCAGTGCAAAAACGATTTTTGATTTTTTCAAAAGCCAGCAGCGTTCAATTGCGATTGAGACAATTTACAATTATCTTGCATGGCTGGAAGAAGCGTTTATTATTTACCGATGCAACCGCTATGATATTCAAGGAAAAGAAGTTTTGAAAACGCAGGAAAAATATTATCTTTCCGACATCAGCTTAAAATACAGCCAGCTGGGATATTCACCAAAAGCGGTTTCTTCAGTTCTAGAAAATCTGGTTTATCTTGAACTTCGCCGTCGCGGTTATTCAGTCTTTATAGGAAAGCTTGCAGACAAAGAGATTGATTTTATAGCAACTAGGCAAGATGAAAAAGTCTATGTTCAGATTTGCCGCACATTACCGGAAGATTCTGACCGCGAATTGGACAATCTAAAATTAATCCGCGATAATTACCCGAAATATGTTGTCACAATGGATTCTTCTGTTTGCGGCAATGAGGACGGAATCAAGATTGTGCATATCAAAGATTTTCTAATTCAAGAGACCATCTGAGCATAAAAAAGCCGCCCGGCAAAACCAAGGCGGCGTTTACTTATCTAAGATTAGGAAGGAACCGGCGTTTCTTCTATGCTTTACAGCTGAAGCTTTTCGTTGTCGCAGCGCGAAAGAACGCGGCGCACTTTGGCGTTCAGCGCAGAAACAAGGTCTTTGTCTTCCATATTGTCTTCTGCCATGTTCTGCAAGCACATAATTGTGCCGCTAATTTCTTCGGTAGAAGGCTTTTCTGCACTTTCAGCATTTTCAGCTTCTGCATCTGTGCTTTCAGCAACTTCATCGGGGTCTTTCTTTTCTTCAATGACTCTTTCAACTTCTGAAGTTTCATTGAAAAGACCAGGGTTGCTTCTGAGCCTGTTGATTACATACTCAAGCTTTACGCGCTCTTCGCTTGAAAGGAACAGCGTCTTTTTAGGCTGCGGCAGATAATTGCACAGGCCGCGCATATAGGCAAACATATCTGCAATTGAAACTTCTTCCGGAGAGCGTCTTTCAATGCTTGTATCTCTAAGCTTTTTGAGGGCTTCTCTGATTGCAGCACGCAGTTCGCGGCGCTTTTTTGCTCCAGGTGATTCAACTTCTTCAACAAGCTCTTCAGCCTTTGCATTTTCAGCCAGATCCATAAGCTTGCTGTCAATTACCTGGTTGAGCGCAGCATCAAGCGCAAGATTGTCTTGCTTTGGGTCGGGCTTGTGCTTCTCAAAGTTTGGAAGTGGCGGCAGAGGCGGCAGCTTCTGCTCCTGCGGCGGATAATAAATCGGCTGAGGCGGATAATATGGAGGTGGAGGCGGCGGTGTATAAGGCGGCTGCTGATTAGGTTTGCCGTCGCCAAGCTCAAGCACCTCTTCTGATTCCATAACATCATTAGGCTTTTTGCCGCCATTTCCAGATGACGAAAACGGATCGTATGAATCTTCTTCAGCGGCAGGGTCGCTGTCAATCGGCACATCATCCCCGGAACCTAATACAAGCGAATCAAAATCATCTTCATTGCTGTTAAAGTCTTCGTCTGAAACATCAAAATCTATCGGAGAAGGCTCGTTTTCAGATTCGTCTTTTCTAAGCGCGTCAAGCCCGTCGCCGCCGCCAAGGAAAAGCTCATCCGGGAATTCTTCCGGATCGATTTCCTCTTCCACTTCTTCAGTTTCAAGCGCATCTATAGGTTTTTCGTCAATCTGCTGGTTTTCGTCTTCAACAAGATCAGACAGCGGCATAAGCTCGTCTTCAGAGTCAAGAAGCTGAAGATTCTTCTCAACGTCTTCGTTTTCGGCATAATCGCCGGTTGAGTTTTCGTAAGCGGCAATTGCCTCACCAAGATTATCAAGATCTGAATTTGAACCGCTTGCATCATTGAGAATGCTCTCAAAAAGCTCTGTAACCAATTTATTTTCAGGATACTGCTTGTGGAGACGTGTAACAGCCGACATAAGGGCAGGATTGTCTTTATCGAGTGACTGCGCTTTTTTGAAAACTTTTACGGCGTTTTCAATTTCAGCAAGCTCGCTGTAAATAACGCCGAGATAAATCCAAGCATTGCAGTCGTCTGGCACAGAAGCAAGATAATAGCGCATCTCAAGCTCGGCTGCCTCAAAATTACCAAGATCAAACAGATGGCGCGCAGCTTCAAAACGGTATTTGATATTTTCAGGCTTAAGTTTTACAGCTTTCTCAAAACAATGCAGAGCCTTTGTATCTTCACCGTTAATAAGCAGATATTCACCGAGAAGTGCAAGTGCATCGGCATTGTTCGGGTCTATGTCAAGAATCTTGCGGATACGCTTTGACGATTCATTGTATTTTCCTATGTTCATGAGGAAATGGGCACACTGCAAGGTAAGATTTACATCGTCAGGCCCAATCTGTTCCATTTGGAGCAGCAGATCATAAGCGTCATCTTTTCTGCCGAGCTTTTCAAGCGAAGAAATCTTTCCGCTCAAAGCCTCTACAAATTCTTTGTTAAGAGAAAGAGCCTTGTCAAATTCAGCGCCGGCTTCTTCATAGCGTTCTCTATGCAGAAGCAGATTGCCCAACGCTGTATGAATTTCAGGGTTGTTGTAAGCAAGATTTATAGCCTGACGCAGAATTTCTTCTGCCTGGTCGTCGTTACCGCGACGATGATGAAGCTTTGCAAGGCTGAGCATAGCATCAATCCAGCCCGGCTTTCTTCGTAAAGCTTCTTCATAAGCATTTTCTGCTTCTTCGTATTTACCCAAAACCTCGTAGCTTGTGGCTGAATTATAGTGAATAATCGGGTGGTTTGCATCGATGCGGAGAGCCTTGTTGAAAAGCTCAAGCGCTTTCTCGTGATTGTTCTGAAGAGCGTAAATGCAGCCAAGATGGTTGTGCGCAAGAACATCGTTCGGGTTCTTTTCAAGAACGTGCTCAAAGCACTTGATTGCATCGTCGTAGCGTTCCATTACCTTGTAAGTTTGACCGAGGTTGTAATATGTTGCAATGGAATCTTTGTCTATTTCAAAAGCCTTATTGAGAATATCTACGGAATCCTGATAGCGTCCGAGACGGCGGTAGATACTTCCGATATTGTCGATGGCGGTAAAATTCTTGTCGTCCAATTCAAGAACGCGGCTATAATATTTTAAGGCCGATTCATCATTGCCAGAACCGACATAGACTTTGCCCATTTCAGAAAGAATTGAGATGTTGTCAGGATCTTCCTGAAGACATTCTTCCAAAAGTTTTACAGCTAACTCGTAATCGTGTGAATAATACGCATCTTTTGCACGGTTCAGTTGTGAATCAAAATTTGTGCTCATTTTACTTTCCTCAGCGGGCGGGCGTAAACTTCTTTTGAAAGAACACCCACAATCCGCTTATCCAACGAAGAATAAGCAGCAACCGCAAAATAATATATATTTCCGTTTTTTAAGCCGGTAAGTCTGTACGACAGTGTATCGCCTACATCAATCGGAGAAGCACCTTCTACGGCAACACTTCCAAGATATTCGCCCGGATGCTCGCCGTAATAAATGATATAGCCGCCGACAGAAAAATCTACAGAAGATGTCCAGTACAAATCAACAACACCGTTTCCGGCTGTTGCCTTGATTGTTGCCGGCGGAAGAGGCGGTGTCGTTTCGTTATAAGTGAGGACAACCTCTGAAACAGACGGTGTCTCGCCGCCGTTTCCGTCCGGGTAAAGCTCGGCTGCAAGCTGAAAATATCTGCCGCTTACGCCGCGGATTTGTGTTCCGGGCACAACCGGCACCCATTCAGGGTATTCGTCTGTCCACTCGTAGAAATTGTCGCCGCCACGCACGTAAAAAGCTACATCAGTTTCTCTCGGAGTTGAGTAAATTGCCTCAAGTCCTGTAAGTGCTGAATTGAACCCGCTTGAAGCAAGCGGCTGCGACTCAAAGCGGCCGCCTTTTCTTGCATAAAAATCGTGTAATGTTGAACTTCTGGCTGTTCTTGAAATGCAGATTTCATCGATAAGTCCGCTGTATTTTGTGCAGAACTCTATATCAGCAGGAACGCCAAGCCGCGCGTTATAAACTTCGCCGGATTCACGCTTTGTAGAAGTTACATATCTTACAGCCTGAATCTTTCCGTCAATACGGTATTCAATCAAGCCTGATTCGTCATCATAAGTAATCTGATGATGTGCCCATTTTCTAGGAATTATGCTGTCTGTGCTCGTGATAATTACTTCTGACTCAACCTTGTTGCCCGCACCAAAAATATTGTTGAAAACCCACTCGACATGGTTGTTAAAGAAAGAAGCGCGTATGTCCTGATAAAGAGGAGAGTCACCAACATTGCGCGAAGAACGCCAGCTGAAAAACTGCTCGCCGCTTTCCGCAATTGAAGGGCAAAGCCAGAATTCAATGACAAATGAGCCTGTAAGACCCGCGCCGCCAAAAATCGAATTCTTTGAGCCGTGAAGTCTCAAGCCCATTTCTTTGCCGCGGCTAAGCCCGGCAGAGCTTCCCATAATAGTTTTATTGCTTATATCAAGATTGTTTACTGCAACAGAGTAATTACCGGTGGCATCAGTGATATTTCCATCTTCAAAAGAAATAAGAAGGTCTGTTTCAGACGTTACCCTGTGCTCATCATTTGAAAGCAGGACAGATTCATAACCAAAGCGTCCCGTACCGAACTCAACTGAATCCATTACAGACAGATTTGACCATCCGTTTTTTCCGCCAAGCGTAATAGTTTTAGTCTGCGCGGCAAGACTTTGTGCTGCACAAACCAGTAGACAAATCATAGCAAAAAAGGGTATTTGTTTCTTAAGCATTTTTTCTACCAAAGGCTTTTCTGACGCCGGAAGTCAGCAAAGCCGCCTAAAAGATTTATAACATGACCGATGCAGAATTAAACCGCAAACAGCTCCATGAAACCGCATTAAAAGCTCCGAAAAGCAGCGGAGTTTATCTCTGGCGTAACGCAGAATCTACGATAATCTACGTTGGCAAGGCTAAGAACCTCAAAAACCGCCTTTCATCCTATTTTGCCGGCCGCAAGGATATCAAGACAAGAATTCTCGTTTCAAAAGCCCGCTCTATCGAGTATATCACTACCTCAAATGAATATGAAGCTCTACTTTTAGAAAATACGCTGATAAAGCAGCATAATCCGAGATATAACATCAATCTTAAAGACGGAAAGTCATATCCGGTTCTGCGCATCACCAACGAAGACTTTCCAAAAGTATTCAAGACCCGCCGCATCGTTCAGGACGGTTCCCAATATTTCGGGCCGTTCCCAAATGTCGGTGCTCTTGACGTCTTCATCGAAAGTCTCTATCGGCAATATAAGATCCGCCACTGCAAGAAATTTCAGAAACGCAAGAGCCCATGCCTTTATTATCACATTGGGCAATGCGCCGCGCCTTGCTGCGGCAAAATCTCGAAAGAGAACTATATTCAATATATCGAAGAAATTGAATCAATACTTGAGAGTGAAGACGAAACACAGATAAAAAACCTTGAAGCCAAGATGAAAGAGGCGGCAAAGCAGCTGCAATTTGAAAAAGCGGCACGGCTCCGCGACGGCATTGCGGCTATAAGAACTTTGCGCGAGCAGAATGCTGTCGAAGACTTTGACCCAGAATCGCGCGATTATGTGGCAAGCCACAGCGAAGGGCCGCTCGTCACATTCTGCGTGCTCAAAATGCGCGGCGGCAAGCTTATCGCAAGAGACTGCTACCGCACTCAGTCTTTGAACGAAGACGATGAAACCACAAGTGAATTTTTGCGCGCATTCTATACAGACACGGCGCAGATTCCGCCACATATATATGTTTCAAGTACCGAAAACCTTGAGCTGACGCGCCAGTTTTTCAGCGAAATCTTGGGTGCAAACACTGAAATAAGTACGGTCGAAGCGGGTTCGCCGGGTGAAAAGCGTCATCTTGCCGCTCTAGAAATGGCGCGGCAGAATGCCAAAGAAGACATAATACGGCGTATGCGCGAACGCGGCGACATTCCGGCGATGGAAGAGCTTATGCATCTTCTCAAGCTACCCACGCTGCCGGTGCGCATAGAAGGCTTCGATATTGCGCATATCGGCGGCAAATTTCCGGTGGCAAGCTTGATAAGCTTTTATAACGGCAACCCCGACAAGAAAAACTACAGATATTTCAGGCTTAAAACGACAGACGGCATAATCGATGACTTTGCTTCTATGCAGGAAGCGACGCGCCGCCGCTATTCAAGGCTTTTGCGCGAACAGGCTGAAATGCCAGACTTAATCATGATTGACGGCGGCATCGGCCAGGTTAATGCGGTTCAGGCCGTGCTTGATGATTTGGGGCTTGATATTCCGATTGTTGGTCTTGCAGAGCGTTTTGAAGACTTGTATCTGCCGCATGACAGCACGCCGATAAAGCTGCCTAAACGAAGCGAGGCTCTGCGGCTTTTGCAGCGCGTAAGAGATGAAACGCACCGATTTGCAACATCGAAGAATCAGGCTTTGCGCACAAAAGCGAACACCACGCTGCAATTTGAAGCTCTGCCGAATGTCGGCAAGGCCAGGGCGGCCGCGCTGCTTGAAAAGTTCAAAACCATTGATGAGCTTGCGGTTGCCGAACCTGAAGCAGTTTATTCTGCCGCAAAATGCAAAATTGAACAGGCAAAAGACATAATTGAAGGCGCAAAAGCTTTGCGGGCTTCGTCTTCTGCTGTTGTAATAGACGGGCTTCATGCGCGGGCAAATGCTTCAAAGCACGGCGATTCTGCCACAAGCAGCGATATTGCGGCTCTTGCACAAGCCGCCCTCGAAAAGTAATGTCAATGCACTGTCATTCCGAACTTGATTCGGAATCTCATAGATGCTGAACTGAAAGCCGCCGAGGACTATCAAGTTCAGCATGCCACAACTCTAAAGCTTGTCAGCCGGCGCGCTCGGCAAGCTCTTCCCAGCGACGCGTTTTCT
>CADBUT010000297.1 GCA_902797925.1 uncultured Spirochaetaceae bacterium | reverse complement strand
GCGCTGTCAAACCAGTATTTCATTGCCAGGTCAGTTACTTTAATGCCGGTGTATAGCAGTTCCTGCCCGGCAAGAGAAAGCCGTCTGTTTCTGATGTAGCTCCCCGGAGTAATACCGGAAATAAAGCGGAAGGTTCTGTGAAATTCATAGGGCGACATGTTTACCTGCTTTGCAACATCAACATAAGTAATGTTATCAAGCAAATGAGCTTCTATAAAATCCACAGATTTTTGCAGTATTTCATAACCAATCATTTTTTCCCTTTTAAGCTAGAGTCACAGCATTTCATTCAGCCTGATTATTGTTTCCAGTGTAAGCAGGGCGTGTTCAATATCCAGTCTGGACGGTTTCTTTTGCAGAATTGATTCTACAACGTCATGGCAAACAAGCTGATAACAGTTCTGTGGCTCAAACTTTACTTCTTCCTGCTTTTCATCGCTAAAGATTTCAAGCTTTGTGTCTGTTCTTCCATTCTGGTAGCCGTCTTCAAAATAGCGGATAAATGCTTTTTCAAAGGTTGCCTCAAAGCCCACGCTGAAAGGGCAGCTGTTTGTCAGCGCAGAATTACCATACACTGTTGCCGAAGCATTTTTCCAGCTCATCTGTGCTGTAACAGCAGAGCACTCCGGACGGACGTCTCTTCCTTCAACATTCATTTTATCAGGTTTACCAAGTAATTGTAAGGCAAAATCAATGTCGTGATGCATTAAACTCAAAGCGATATTTTTTGAATCAAGGTTTCCCCACCAGTGCGGTGTCTGGCGTCTTATATTAAAGTTGATGCATTCGCCATATCTTTTGTCTTCTTTAATTTGGTTCAAAAGCTGATAAGGATATTCAAACTGCAAAAACAAATCGACAAAGACACGGCGCTTGCATTCTTTTGCTGTTTCAAGAATTTTGCGGCCATTTTCTACAGTGTCAGCGAGAGGCATTTCTACAAAAACATGCTTACCGGCACGAAGGGCTTTTACGGCATATTCAGCATGAAGCTTTGCCGGAAGACAAACATCAACAAGCTCTATGGAAGCATCGTTAAAAATGCTGTCCATGTCTGTAGTAGTTTTAACACCAAACTCGTTTTCGATTTCCTTAAGCTTTTCAGGTTTTCTCCCCCAGACGATAATTTCATCAACCAGTTTTTCGTGACAGAAGAGCTTCGCATGTTCTTTTCCAAAGCCTGTTCCTAAAATTGCGGTTTTCATAAAAGACTCCTCAAAAAGCGGCTTTTTTTCAGTCTGCTTTTTTATGTCAGAAGTCTAACATCAGAGAAACTAAATTACTCGAAATAACTTGCGGAGTTTTGTCTGGAAGAAATAATGAGTTTTCAGCTAATCCGTCCTGTAACTGCATTATACAAAGGAAATACTCTATGATACACTAATTCTTATTAAGTAAATGTGTAAGGAATGACTATAATCAAACTTGGTATATAAACGGCATTTGGCTTGAGATAGAATCTCTTTTGTAGGAGATAAGAAGCAATATGAAGTACAGAAACGCACAGGACATTTTTCCAGAAGCTCTTTTGAAACAGATTCAGCGGTATGTTTCAGGGGAGACTATTTACATTCCGGCCGGAAACGGAAAAAAATCGTGGGGCGAAACTTCGGGTTATCAGCAGTTTATACGCGGAAGAAATGCTGCCATTAAGGCTGAATTTGAGGCGGGTAAAACTATTGATGATCTTATGGAAAAATACTGTCTTTCTTATGATTCGATTAAACGAATAGTTTACTGCAAAAAGGAGATTTCTATGTTAAAGTACAGTGCAACTTTAGAATCGGCAAAGGCTTATGCAGAAGCAGAAAAGCTTGATGCCTGGATTCATTTGTATTTGAACGAAGAAGGACGCAATATTCCTTTTTCTGACGGCTTGAAATTATTAGACAGATATTATTTCAGCCCGGCTCTGGTTCCGCTTAAGTTTTTAAAACGATGTTCGGGGCCTGAGCCTGAAATGAAATACCGTGTTGATGCAGACTGGTGGGAGCATAAGCTTGGCGAGTTGAAAAAGACAGTTGAAGCAACGCCGGACTTTGTGAACAAATGCGCACCGATGTTTGTTGAATACACTGGCGGAGAATTTGTTCTGAATGACGGCAACCACCGTCTGCAGGCATATAAAGATCTTGGTATTGAAAAAGCCTGGGTAATTTTCTGGATTACCGAGGAAGAAGAATATCAGGACTTTATGAAAAAATACGGCGGCTTAGTACGTGACTGTATTGTGATTAGGCGGTGAGTTTTGAAAATAATTTCAGGCGGACTTTGAGGCGGACAAAACTGGGCAAGTTTTGACAGGTTTTCCTTTGATGTATGAGTTATGCTTTTTTGTAGAACGAACGGCAGACTGCCGTATAGGAGGACAATATGCCAAGACCCACAAACAAAACAGAACTGCTTAATGCATCAAAAGAAAACTACGGAAAGCTTTTGCAGATGATTGACACTATGACTGAAAAGGAGCTGAATACTCCGTTTGATTTTTCTGTTTACTCCGGAAAAAAAGAAGCACACTGGTCACGCGATAAAAACGTCCGTGATGTTCTGATTCATCTTTATGAATGGCACAAGCTTTTGCTGAACTTTCCGAAAAACAATGCCGGTGTAACTGACAAAAAGCAGAGCATTGCGTTTCTTCCGCCTGAATATACGTGGAAAACACATGGCGCAATGAACGTAATGTTCTGGAACCGCCACCAGGAAACCAGTCTTGAAGATGCAAGGGAGATGTTTGAAAAAAGCCATGCACAGGTTATGAAGCTTATCGGAGGCTATACCAACGAAGAGCTTTTTACCCCGAAATATTTTCCATGGACCGGTACTTCTTCGCTCGGTTCGTTCTGCGTGTGCAATACTTCAGCGCATTACGACTGGGCAATAAAAAAGCTTAAGGCGCATAAACGGAAGTGCGCAAAAGGATAAATAATTGCGGATTGCAAAAGATGAAATACTGATCAGGGAATTTGAAAAAAGCGGTTTACCGCTTATGCTCAAATGGCTCACAAATGAAACCGTACTGGAATATTACGAAGGACGGCGTGACAGCGATTTTGTCTATTATGAAAAACTGAGGGAAGCGCAATGAACTGTTCAAACACTACATCAAAAAGGTTGGAGTGGTGAACTTTGTGAAAAAATAGTATGATGTGCTTATCTTAAAAGTGAAGGACAAAAAATGATTAGAAAAGCCACACTAGAAGACGCAGCAAGAATAGCAGAAATTGAAGTTTCAAGTACCCGCTTTGCTTATAAAGCCTTTGTTGCCGAAGAAATATTGTTCCGCGACACGCTTGTTGAAAACAGAATTCCACGTTACAAAGAATGGATTTCGAACAATATATTTGAGCTTTATGTTTATGAAGATCCAAAAACAAAAGTAATCAAGGGAATGATGGGCTTTGGTAAATGCGGTGATGAAGATAAACCGGATGCCTTTGAGCTTCATTTTATATATAATGATCCGAATTTCCTGCGCTCAGGAATCGGTACAGAAATGATAAAATTTTTTGAAAAGACCGGTGAAGAAAATGGCTTTGCAGAATTCGTTATCTGGGTGCTGGAAGAAAATGAAATCGGCAAAAACTGCTATAAGAAAAACGGCTACAGCAGCGACGGTTCAGAAAAAATCTTCCAGAGATACGGCAAGAAAGAAATAAGATTTGTAAAGCAGGGCTGATAGCCCCGCCTTTTTTACAATCACAATCTCGGCTCAATTTCCCGCTGAATAAAATCCACGCGGTCAAAAACCGTCGGCTTAAAATATGACGCTACTGCAACAACAGTCTTCTTTTCGGGGTTAATGTAAATCACATTGCCGCTGTTCCCGATGGCGGCGTAAATGTTCTTCTTGCGGCTGATAATCCACCAGAGATAGCCATAATCCATTCCACGGAAATGTCTGCCTTCAACGGTGCGCGGCTCTGTCATTTCACGGATCCATTTTGATGACACAATCTGCTGACCGCCAAATTCGCCCTTATTCAGACACATGAGCCCAATCTTCGCCATATCTCCGGCAGAAAGACAAAGCCCGTAGCCCGGTGTTCCAAGATTCTGCCGGTCACTGAACCACACAGCCTTTTTCGGTAACTTTTCAATAGTAAACTGTTTGTGCTCCTCGGCAGACTTTGCAATAAAAACCCCGTGCGGCGGAATTCCGAGAGGTTCAAACAAAAACTTATTTGCGTAATCAACCGTAATCATGCCGGTGGCTTTATAAAGAATGCCGGTCAAAATGTGAATGCAAACCGATGAATATCTAAACTCATCTGTGAGACCCTGCCGCCCGCCAAGAAAATCAAGCGAGGTGTAAGTCCAGTTTTCACTTGAACATACTTTGCTCCACGGATCGCCTTTTCCCTTATAAGGAGCTCTCATTGTAAGCAGATGCTTAATAGTCACGTCATAAATTGTTTTTTCGCCGCGCTTTACCTTATATTCTGGAAAATAATCAAGCACCTTGTCATCCACGCTTTTAATCTGCCCCTTGTCAATTGCAATGCCAATCAGCAGCGCAAAAACGCTTTTTGTCACAGACATAACATGAGCGCAGTCATTCATCGTGTAGCCGTTCCAGCAGTCCGAATAAACTTCTTCGCCACCCTTATAAGCTGCCAGCTGGCAGATGTTCGGCTGCTCCGTTTCAATCAGTTTGTGCAGTTCATCTTTGTTCATAAAAAGCCTCCAAGAATATTTGGAGTATCTATTTTGATTTTTAATTAGTCAATGGACCTGTTCGGAAACTCGGTTAGTTTTCGAACAGGTCTGCAATTTTTCAGGCTAAAGCCTTGCAAAATTGCGATTTTCTAAAGTTCGTGTTCGGAAAACTGAAGTTTCCGAACACGTCTAATAATTTTTATAGATTCCCCGGCAGCGTATTTCATCCAGCTGTTCAGCGGTCAGATTTCCTGCTTCGTACAGCCGTAAATATTCTTCATCAACGGAACTGTCAAAAACAAGAAGATCGTCTGTGTTGATTGTAACAGGAACTCCGTTTTCAGCAAGGATTTTGATTGGATGCTCGGCATAGCTTTTTGCATAGCCTAATTTTATGTTGCTGGTTGGACAGACGTTCAGTGTGATTTTTCTGTCGGCTAAAAGTTTCATGACTTTTGGGGATCGGCTGGCGTTTATTCCGTGATGGATTTCGTCGAGGCCAAGAGTGTCAATTGCTTTTTCGATATCGTCTGCAGAACCAGTTTCTCCGACGTGCATGCGTTTTAAGACTCCGTATTTTTCTGCAATTTTATAAAGGGGAATATAATCAGAAAAAGGTTTGTAGCCTTCGCCGCAGCAGACATCAAT
>CADBUT010000296.1 GCA_902797925.1 uncultured Spirochaetaceae bacterium | reverse complement strand
CTGCGTGCCGGAACCAGTCTGCCACACAACAAGCGGAAAATGGTCGTTGAGCGCACCGGAAATAACTTCGTCACAGGCGGCGCAGATTGCGGCAAGCTTTTCGCTCGTCATTTTCTGAGGCTTGAGCATGTTGTTTGCCATTGCGGCAGCTTTTTTCAAAATGCCGAAAGCCTGTGTTATTTCTCTCGGCATGGTTTCAATGCCTACGCCGATTTTAAAGTTTTCATGGCTGCGTTCAGTCTGTGCCGCCCAGTATTTGTCGGCTGGCACCTGCATCTCGCCCATTGAATCGTGTTCTGTTCTATAATTCATGATTAATTCCTCTTAGCAAAAACTTTTAGTTAGAACTCAAGCTGCTTGATTACATCTTTCAATGCGTCAGCTGATTTTTTGAGCGATGCAATTTCATCGTCTGTAAGAGGAGCTGTAAGCTTGCCGGAAATTCCGTTGTGGTCAACAATTGCGAGAGTGCTCAATGCAACGTCGTCGATGCCGTATTCGCCGTGCATCATTGTTGAAACTGTGAGGGTTGTATCCATGTCGCTGAAAAGGCAGCGGATGATGTGGCATACAGAAATTGCAACCGCATAGAAAGTTGCGCCCTTGCGCTGAATGACTTTTGCACCAGACTTGCGGATATAGTCCTCAACTTCTGAATGAATCAGAGACGGAACAATCTTGTCCTGGTTTGTCATGCAAGAAGCGTATTTGTCAATCGGAACATTCGAGATGTTTGCCAAAGACCACGGCACGAATGATGAATCGCCGTGCTCACCAAAAACGTGCGCATGCACATTCTTCTGGTTGATTCCATAATATTCAGCAATGCGTGCGCGGAGACGTGCCGTATCAAGAATTGTGCCCGAACCGATGATGCGGTGTTCTGGAATGCCGGAAGTCTTTATAAACTGATAAGTCAAAATGTCTACAGGGTTTGCAACGATAATATAGATTGCATTCGGCGCATATTTTGTAATCTGCGGAATGATTGACTTTGTAATGTTGACGTTTGTCTGAGCAAGGTCAAGACGTGTCTGACCAGGCTTGCGTGCCATGCCAGATGTCAAAATAACAATGTCAGAATCTTTTGTATCTTCATAATTGCCGGCATAAATTGAACAAGGAGCACAGAACGGAGTGCCCTGACGGATATCCAAAGCTTCTCCGAGCGATTTTTCTACATTAATGTCTACCATGACAATTTCAGAAGCTGTTCCCTGAACAGCCAAGGTGTAGGCAATTGTAGAACCAACACTGCCTGAACCTATAATCGTTACCTTGTTTCCCATAACAACCTTCCTTAACGAATCTTTAAAACTTGAGCAGCTATAGACCGTTCAAGCCCGATGATATGAATTATCCGCAAATATTGCGGTTTGTTCTCATTCTGTTGATTAATCTAGCATTTCAAACTATTTTTGTGAAGTAATTCAGGTTACATTTAGATAAAATTTTATCCAAACTATGTGAAATTTTCACAGGCTGTGTATAATAGTAGCTCAATCCACCGTGTTTTTGCGAAAAGTGTCATGCCGAACTTGTTTCGGCATCCGCAAAACCACAGATTCTGAAACAAGTTCAGAATGACGTTGAAGCATCTGCAAAAAAGCAGTTATGTACACAACAGCATTGCTGTGCTAAAATGCCCGCATGAGACCGTTCAAAGTTTACGCACCTTATGAACCTTCAGGCGACCAGCCGGAAGCAATCAAAAAACTTGCAGAAGGTTTTTTGCGCGGAGATGCTTTTCAGACATTAAAAGGCGTTACAGGTTCGGGCAAGACATTTACCATGGCAAAGATTATCGAAGCCATTCAACGCCCTACCCTTGTAATAAGCCACAACAAGACGCTTTCGGCGCAGCTTTACCGCGAGTTCAAAAGCTTTTTCCCGGAAAACGCAGTCGAATACTTCGTCTCTTATTACGACTATTATCAGCCGGAAGCTTATGTGCCGGCGAGAGACCTTTATATAGAAAAAGACGCATCGATAAACGATGAAATTGACCACATGCGCCTTGCCGCGACATACAGCCTTATGGAGCGTCGCGACGTTATTGTCGTTGCAACGGTTTCGTGCATTTACGGTCTCGGTATGCCGGAACTGTACCATGACATGCGCATTCACATTGAAAAAGGCGAAACGCTCGACACAATCGAATTTTCAAAAAAGCTTATAAGCCTTCAATATAAGCGCAACGATTTCGGCTTTGAACGCGGCGATTTCCGCATCCGCGGCGACGCAAT
>CADBUT010000295.1 GCA_902797925.1 uncultured Spirochaetaceae bacterium | reverse complement strand
TTTTTGATTATATCGACATGAACTGCGGCGGCATCACAGAAGGCGAATTTGCGCAAGTTGTAGATATGTATGCGCCGTTGCAGTTTCTTGCAATGTATACAAAGACTGCTGAAAACAGGTTTGCCTTTGCCGTTACAGAGCTTCTCAAAATGAACGGCGCGTTTCTTGAGCCGCTTGCAAATTCGTGCTTTCAAGCCGGAAAAGATATGCAGGTTCATGCCGTGCAAAATGCAGACAAGGCTTTTGAAATCTATAACAGCTTTGTGCTTGACGGCATGATTGGCGAAACCACAAAAGAGATAATCGCCCAAGATGATGCGCGCATAACATGGAAAAAGCTCGTCGACACGCACGCGCCTTCGTGGGAAAAAGCCGGCGACAATCTCGATGTGTACTATAAATTGCAGCAAAGCTTCGTTTCTGGGCTTTTCGCCGAAAGCGGATACGCTTATAATATAGAAGATAATTCTGTTTTTTCGCTGGTCAAAGCATGAAAGATTGTACAGACGGGTTTCCTAAGGGCAGAGCCCTTAGGCCGTGGCCAAGAAAGGTTTCTTTTCGCAACAGATTAACCTACGGTTAAAGTTTATATGACGAAAAGCGCCGCTTTTTGTTGCGCAAAAACCGGCAAAATTTGTACACAAGTCAAATCATTGTAGATTAATCCGGGTTCTTAGGGCGGTAGCCCTAAGCCGTGGCCAAGGAAGGTGGGTTCAAGGGAGGAAACCAGCGGCCTTCGGACTCTGAGCTGGTGTCCTCCCTTGGAAAGTTCCGGCACTTCCAAGTGCCAAAAAGAAACTTGTTATTTTTTTTCTGGCGTTTTGCCTTCCAGCTTGTTTTCGATTAGCTTGCCGAGAATTGACTTTAAGTCGATGCCGAGCGTTTCGCCCAAGCTTTCTGAAACTTGCGTTACGTTCGTCATAATGTCTTTTGTAAGCTTTGAAGATTCGCCGCCGTACATGTAAATCTTATCGACATTCTGATAAGCCTTGCCCGAAGCTTCTGCAATTTTCGGCAGCTGCTCAAAATAGACTTTGAGCGCATCAAGCTGCATCTGCTGCTTTGCGGCGTCGCCGTACTGCTTGAGTGCTTCAGCTTTTTCGCGCATACCGTCAGCCTCTGCCACGAGCTTTGCCTTAATTGCGGCAGCTTCTGCTTCACCTTGAGCCTGAACAGCTTCAGCAATAGCTTTTTTACCGGCCGCTTCGTTTTCCATAGCGACTTTTTCGGCTTCAGCTTTTTTCTGGCGTTGAAAAGCTTCGGCTTCTGCCTGACGCTGCAACTCAAAAGCTTCAGCTTCTGCCTGTTTCTGGCGCGAATACAATTCTGCATCAGCTTTTTGCTGGGCGGCGTATTTCTGCGCTTCAGCTGTTTTCTTGACTTCTGCATCAAGAGCCTTTTCTTTGATTGAAACTTCCTTTTCTTGAATCTCAATCTGCTTTTCTTGCTTTGCGATGTTCGCTTCGGCAGCCTTTATTTCGAGCACCTTGCGCTGGTTTTCAGTTTCAATACCCTTTGCGGCCTCTGCTTTTGCGGCTTCCGTGTCAGCCTGAAGCTGCAAAGAAGCTTTTTTGATTGCAAGCTCGTTCTGTTTCTGCGCAATTTCAAGCTCGGCGGCAACACGCGCATCGTTTGCGTCTTTGTCTGCCTGAGCCTGTGCAATCTTAACTTCTGCTTCAGCTGCGGCCTTTGCCTTTGCCGCATCTTTAGAAATTGCAACAGTGTTCTCGATACCGAGGTTGTTGATTACGCCGTTGTCGTCTTTAAAATTCTGAATGTTGAACGTAGTAAGCTCAAGGCCAAGGTCAAAGAGGTTCGGCTTGACGTTTTCAACAACTTTTTCAGAAAGCACCTTCTTGTCGCCCTGAATCAAATCCTTGAGCTTAATCTGCGAAATAATCTCGCGGATATTACCTTCAAGAACAGGCGTAACAACCTGTGCGATGTCTTCTGTTGTGTAGCCGATGAACTTTGCGGCGGCACGTTTCATCGTGTCTGGGTCTTGCGAAACAGAGATGTTCGCAACCGCGTCAACCTTGATGTTGATTGCGTCCTGAGTCGGAATCGAATCTTTTGAAACAAAATCGACCTGAATGTTTTCAAGCGTCATGTAGTCGATTCTCTGCAAGAACGGAATTACAAAAATCGCCTTGCCTGTTACAGTCTTTGAACCGAACGGCCCGACGCGGATGCCGATTCTGTTTTTCGGTACTTTTTTGTAAGAAATCAGAAAGAATAGAAAAAGCACAAGAATTATTGCGCCAACAACGATGGGTGTCATGTCAGTCTCCTTTTAACACTTTAAATTATTTATTGTAAGTATAATGCAATAACTTTCAGAGTACAATTATTTTCTTTCAAGGAAAAAATCGAGAATCATTTTGTCAACATCGAAGCCGCAGAATTTTTCTTCTGGCCACGAATGGCGGCCGCCTTCAATTGAAATGTACTTTACGCTGTCAGCTGAACCGTTTGCGCTTCTGTAATATTCAAGCACATCTTCAATTGCGGGGTTTTTGTTGTACTTTGCTGAACCGTTTGCATTCATCGGCACAACATCGTCTTTTGTTCCGTTTATCTGAATAAATGCAGTCGAAAGCTTTTCTGGCCGCCTGTTCCAGACTGATTCAGGCAGAAAGCCTGCAACGCTTGCGGCGGCCGCAAACACTTCAGAAGCATCAACTGCAAGCCGGTGAACCATAAACGCGCCGTTGCTGAAACCGGCAGCAAAGGTCTTTGCTTTTGAAATGCCGAATTTTTTCTGAAAAATGCCCACAAGCGATTTCAAGAAGCCCAAATCGTCTTTCGGTGAGTCTTTTATACCGGAATTCCAGCCGGGCGCAGAAGTTTTATCGTCCGGGTCGCTGATGCCGTCTACAAAAATCAGCACGAAGTCTTTCTTTGTAGCTTTTTCATCGAAACTGATGTCGTTCATAAAGCTCTCTCCGCTGCCGGCATAACCGTGCAGCATCAAGACCAAAGCTTTTGGCGAAGATTGTGCAGCTTTGCAAACAATGAAGCTGCGCACCGTGCTCCCGTATGTGCATGTGTATCTTTCCCTGATGATTCCGTCTTTTGGTGTAGTGATCTCAATTGTCTTAAGCTCAAGATTTTCAATTGAAGCAGGCGATTCCTGTATAATAGAAGAAACTTCGCTTATGTCATTTTTTTCAGGTTCTTCAGATGTTGAAGCGCAGCCTATAAGGCAGCCTGCAAACACCAGCACCGCAACTAAAAGAATAAACCCAATTTTTTGCATTTTAAGCTCCTACTTTTTTTAGCGTTAAAAAAAGTATAAACTGTTTTTGCCGTTTTGGATATGTTTTTTTCCTTGCTAAATAATATACTTCTGGTAGAATTAGTAGTAGAAATGTATAAAAATTTTTTGATTCTACCCTGAATTCTACTTAATTCCACTGGCTGTCGGGTGAATTTTTTGTGAAAGCGTATGATACTAAAATCACAAGGCTGGCCAGACTTGCAACACATTCATGCCCGGTGACTGCCGCCGGGGTTTAAAGGAGTAGAATATGATGACTAGAGATGAGAATGGAAACATTCTGGATAAACTTCCTGCCGGTGCAAAACTGCTGCAAGGAAAAGAGCTTGTTGTAATTCCGTATGAAGGAGCATTGCCGGAATATACGCCGGAAGCTTTTAACAGCGTTAATATGTTCTTTATTAGAAACGTGCACAAAGCTTTTGTTGATGACATTTGTGACCGTGAATGGATGGAAGAAAACAAGGATTTGCAGGTTAAAGAAATTGCAAATATCTGCAAAATTGCAGGTGAAAAGGGCAGCGAAGCTGATATGCTTGAAATTTCGGATAAACTGAAAAAGCTTATAAAGGAATCTGACCCGGCAAGCTTTAAAAACGACATAAGCAGTCTTGTTACGCTTAACGTTTGTTTTGAGCTTAATGGAAAGCAAATTCACTTGGAATTGCCGTATTGCACAATTGAAAAGATTGTGAACATGCCGGCAGCTTGACAAAACAGGCGTGTTCAAAAACTGTATAAAGCACGCAGCTGATTCAGTTTTAGAACACGCCTGATGCTTAAACGGCGGTGTTTTTTCCGGCTGAAAAGTCTGAAATTGGAGAATTATATGAATGCAATTAAGACAGGCAGATTAATCAGTGCACTTAGAGCCAAAAAAGGCTTAACTCAAAAGCAGCTTGCAGAGCAGATAAATATTTCTGATAAGGCTGTAAGCAAATGGGAATGTGGTGACGGCTGTCCTGATGTTTCAATTATTCCGGCGCTTGCCCATGCACTTGATGTTGCAGTTGAGAACATTATGAGCGGAGAACTTCCGCCGTCATGCACAACGCTTGCCACAGATTACCCTGATATAAAGATAAAGCATTATGATTTTACAAGGCCTGACAAATGGGGCCGCGAAGATTTTATAGCTGTTTCTACTTTCTTTATTGATTTGTGCCAGAAGCTTGAGGCAAACTTTGCGGGCCGCCGTAACGAGAACTGCCAGATTTCTGTAACAGGCGTAGACCAGCTTACAAATTCTGAATTCCAGCGTTCAATTCCGCATTCATGTTTTATTTTTGATTACAGCTATAATGATGCTGGCTTTGTTGTGGAGATTGACCCGGAAATCGGCAAAGCTCTGATTAAGCAGAACCCGAAAGAGTTTCCGCTGATTACGGCTTTTGACCTTGATGTTATGAGGGAATTCTATATTAAGGATTTTATCAAATTATTGAACGAGGCATTCGCTGAAAAATTTGCAAATGTGCCTGAACAGCAGAGGCTTGTAATAGCTAAAAATTTCAGCGAAGCAAAATTTAACCCGTCAACAATGAACCAGCGCCGCGATCAAATGTGCTGTCTTGTTTCTTACAGTCTACGCGTAGGTGAAACTGAAGGCGTGATGAATGTTCAGCTCAGCGACTTTTTTATGGACAATCTCCGTTCGCTTGGCTTTTTCGGTTTTAACTGGAAAGAGCCGGAACTTCAGTATTTAAGCGAAATTAATACAAAGAAAATTGCGAACAATCTGTTTGTTGAATTCGGAAGATTCAACCCTGATAATGTAAAGCTTGAAACCGGCAAGATTCTTGTTTTTGACAAAAAGTATTATGACCCGCTGAATCTTGTTTACAAAAACAGAGTAATTCACAATGGTGAAATTGTCGTTATGGATGAGAAATTCGGAATGCGCATTCTTGATGAGCCTGATGTGCCGGACATCTGCTACGATGAAAACGAAGATTATATTTCAATTCAGCTTGGCGCGTGCTGCCATACAGAGGAAGAAATCAGCAGTATTCACAAAAAAATCCTTCTTGAATTGAATACTTACGCCGGTTATCCAAGCCCTGTTATTAAAAACGGCAAAATTATTGCTTATGGCGAAAT
>CADBUT010000294.1 GCA_902797925.1 uncultured Spirochaetaceae bacterium | reverse complement strand
CTTATATGCGTCAACTATGACGGCTTTGACGGCAGCGGTACGGTTTTTCCTGACATGATTACGGTTACTGAAAAAATCGAAAAATACATTATAGACAATCACGGCGGGCGGCTTGACGGCGCAATCGGTTCGTCGCTTGGCTCAAGCTTTGTCGGCCAGCTGATACAGCGGCGCAATGTTCACATTGACCACGGCATTTTCGGCAGCCCTGACCTTGACCAGAGCGGCAAGCTTAGCGCGAAGCTTCAGTCTATGCTGGTTGTGCCGCTGCTTACAAGCTTTACAAAGAGCGGAAAAAAGCAGGAAAAGACGAAAGAAAAGCTCAAAAGCATTTTTCTTATGAGCGATGAAGTAGCGGATAAATTCATGGCTTGTTTTGCCAAGTTCAGTCCTGAATCAATTAAAAACGAATATTACACTGACTTGCTGACGCATCTTGAGGATGATATTCAGGTTGAGCACACAATTGCTCATTTTATCTATGCAAACAAGATGGGCGAAAAATACTTGAAACGGTACAAAAAATACTTCCACAACCCAGATATCCGTGAATTCAATATGCAGCATGAACAGTGGCTTTTCGGCGGCGAAGAATACGCTGTGCCGGTGCTTCAAGTAATTGACGAATTCATGGAAATGAAAGTTTGACAAAAAGGTGTTTATGAGCTTGTTGTCTTGCTTTCAAGACTTGCAGGCGAATCTGGCTTGACAGGCGGTCTTGAAAGCTTGTTTGAAACTAACTTCTTTTTGCCTGCTTTTTTCGCATGGAAAAAACAATAAATGACCAAGCTTCTTGCTTATACTTATGATCATCTTTCGTGCATTGCTGATTATGGCACGCCTGACACGCACAGCCATCTTGCTTTGCACTTTATCTTTTCGCCGGAGTGCAGTTTTTCGGGCACGGCTGATGGTGCGGCTTTTGAAGGGCGTGCCGTGTTTATCGCTTCAGACGTGCCGCATATAGTCAATCTTGACGGCTGCATTGCAACAGTTTGTCTGTTTGAGCCGGTGAGCGCGTTAGGGCGCTATGTCAAAGAAGCTTTCCTACAAGAAAAAAGCTTTTATCTGCCTGATGAACAGTTTCTAGATAAGATAAATGCCGTTTCAGCGAGGTACGCGAATCTCTTTCATGCTGAAAATTTCTGCATACCGAAAACTGATGATTGTCTTGAGTTTGATGTGTAAATTCTTGAGAGCATCGGCTGGAAAAGCAGAAGCCAGCCTGATTCTGCAATTGACAGGCGGATAACCGCTGTCAAAGCAATGCTTTCAGAACTTGAAACGATTCCGCACGATGTTATGAAGCTTCTTTGTGATACGGCGAATCTTTCGCAGAGCAGGCTTTCGCATTTGTTTACAGAGCAAGTCGGAATTCCGCTTCACCGTTATCTTGCGTTTATCAAAATTCAAAAAGCATTTGCGCATGTGCGTAACGGAAACAATCTTACGCAGGCTGCGCTTGATGCAGGTTTTGATTCATCTTCCCATCTTGCCGCCACATTCAAGCGCATGTTCGGAATCTCTTTTTCACAGTTCTTGAAAAGCGGGACTAGCATCCGGCGGGAATAACATTTGGGAGAATAACATCAGGCGTGAATAGCATCTAATTGAAAGTTCTGAAAAATCATTTGTGCTACATTCAATTTAAGGAGCCAGATGATGGAAAAATATGATTCAAACAAGCCTGTAACTTTCAAGACAGGAACACACAAAATCGTTTCAGATGCGAATTTCAATTTTCAGCTTAACCGCGTTATTTTTTGGGACGGCGGCGATGAAGCCGAAGTTTGCCGCGAATGTACAGGCATAAAGACAAGCGAAGACTGGACGCACACACTGACCGCGCTTGAAGCGAAAGCACATAAAGAAGGGCGCACACAAAACGAAATTGCTTATGCGCGTATGGCTGAATTCTTTATGTATGATTCTGACCCGCAAAAACAGGTGCAGTATCAAAAAGCTGCCGCACTTTTTTATGAATATTACGCTGATTATTTTGACAGCGGCAAAGTGAGCCGCCATTTTGTGCCGTATCAAGGCGGAAAACTGCCTGTTATGGTTGCAAAATCTGCTGATAACGGCGGTGGTGCTTCTCGCGGAGCGGTTCTCTTTCACGGCGGCAACGACAGCTATTTTGAAGAGTTGTTCTTTCCGATGCTTTATCTTGCACAGGGCGGCTACGATGTTTATCTTTTTGAAGGGCCGGGGCAGGGCGGCGTGCTTCGTGTGCAGAATATGAAATTTACGTACGAATGGGAAAAGCCTGTTTCAGCAATTCTTGACTATTTCAAGCTTGAAAATGTCGCAATAATCGGTGCTTCTCTTGGCGGCTATCTCGCTCCGCGCGCGGCTGCGTTTGAAAAGCGCATAAACAAAGTAATCGCATGGTCGATTTTCCCGGATTTTTTCCATGTTGTTCTTTCAGATCATCCGGGAAATGTGGCCTCGTTTATTGAAAAAATCTTGTCGTCGCCGGTTCGCAACATAATGAACGGCTTCTACAAAAAGATGATGAAGCAAGATGAGCTTGTGCGCTGGAATCTACTGCACGGTATGTACGCTTACGATGCAAAGACTCCGATGGAATACATCGCGCGGATAAGAAAGTTCACGCTTCACGGCATTGCGGACAAGATTACGCAAGATGTGCTTGTTCTCGGCGCACGCGAAGACCATTTCATCAATCCGCGGCTTTTCCACGAAGAATTCGATTTGCTTACAAATGCGTTCTCCGATTCAAGAAATTGACGAAAAGCTTCACGTTCTTCTGTGTTATATATGAGAACCATTCACGGTTATAATAACATTACAACGCCCGATATAATAGCATTTTATCCGCAGATGAAATGCTATTAAAACTACAGTTATAATATCCTTTCAACCGCGGTTATAATACGATTCATTTACAGCAGTTTCTTTTTAATTTGAAGAAAAAGTAAAAAAATGCATTACCGGCAATTTTTTAGTACAGCTTTAATGTCGTCCTTTTATTTTTTTGCATTATGCAAAGTCTTTTTGTAGTTAGACTAAAGTCCAGAACTTTGGGTATGTGTCTTGAACTATACTTGAACCATGAAAAACTGTACTGATGGTACTATGGAAAACGTTCAATTGGTTAAAAGTTATTTTGTTATATTTTCATTTACACAATAACACTGTATGAATAAATAAAAAGCCTGGAAACAGTTGCATGTTATGTAACAGGCAGCGGCTCCCAGACTTATCGGAAAAGTTTAACACTGTTCCTAATGTTGCAGTTAGATTTTACAGCTTAAATTTTTCCGTTTCAAGAGCCGCTGTCATTAATTTTATTTTTGGGAGGTTTAGCTTATGGCTATACCAAACGAAAATCTTATGGATTCCATCGAGGAACCAAAAGGACGTGTTGCTGTAAAATTGCAGCTCAACACTTTTTCAAAAGACTCTTCAGACAAATTCTTCGGAAGAGCCATTCGCAATACGCATACTGTAGGAAATGTCCTTCAGCTGGTGGCAAAAAAGGTGCCGCAGCTGGATATAGGTACAGTTTACTCTGTATGTGATGCTCTTGAAAAGGTAATTACTGAATCACTTGGTAACGGTAATTCGGTAAACTGTCTTAACCTTGGCGTGTTTTATATTGCATGTAAAGGAGCAACAGACGGAAAGACAAATTCACCGGAAATTACGGTGAAATTCAGTCCTTCTGAACTCACAAAGTCTGCAATTGCAGGGATCACAGTAGACAAAGAGGATTACTCTGAACCAGTAGCTGTTATCAATAAAATTGTTGATGTAGATACATGTTCTGCGGATGGTAATCTTTCTTTGAATGGTTCTGTGCAGATTTTGGGAAAGAAACTTTTGATTGGCGGCGAAGACAGTGGAATTTGGTTTGCTCCGGCAACAGGCGAAGATGCTGTTATTGATGAATCCGGCTCAGACTGGACACAGGTAACAGCAAAACTTGTTGTGAATAAGCCAGGAACTTTGCTTTTTCCTTTGCCAAAGACACTTACAGGCGGCAAATACCGCATTGTACTGAAAACAAGATCCCCTTCTAACTTAAAATATGCGCGCAGGGAACTTGTTAAAACAGTTTCGGATGCTGTTGTAATACAATAGCAGTTGGTTTCTAAAAAAGTCGGCTTGAATAAAGCCGGCTTTTTCTCTCTATTTAGCAACAGCTGATTGTTGACCGGCAGTATATAAAAGTTTATACTATGTTAGTAAGAGCTAACACAGGAAATTCAAAGGAATAAAAATGAAAAAGACGATTTGGGACAGATTCGCGCCGGTTTATTCGTTGGCAATGAAATCACAGAAAAACATTTATGATTATATGTATAAGCATATCGGCGACGCGGCGGCTGGAAAAATTGTGCTTGAGCTTGCCACAGGTCCGGGGCTTATTGCAAACCATATTGCAGATAAGGCTTCTAAAGTGGTGGCCACAGATTTTTCGCCTGAAATGATAAATCAGGCTAAGAAAAAAGCCACAGCTGGCAATGTTGTTTTTGAAATCGCCGATGCGTCAGACCTTTCTTATGCAGACAAATCTTTTGATATCGTTGTTATCGCCAACGCGCTTCATGTAATACCGAATCCAGAAAAAGTTCTTGGCGAAATTGACCGCGTTCTAAAAGACGGCGGGCTACTTATTTGCCCAACGTACATTCACCGTAATGCTGAAGAAAAAGAAAATCTCTGGGCTAAGCTGTTAAAAACTTTGGGCATAGATTTTGCGCATCAGTGGACAGCCGAAGAATTTGCCGCATTCATTCAAAGTAACGGCTGGAAAATCAACAAAAGCGAAGTTGTTCCCGGCCGCATAGACTTGATGTATGCGGAATGTGTAAGGCTAGCAAAAATCTAATCAGTCGATAAAAATGCGTAAATACGCAAAAATATCGACTGAAAATTAGTTGTTTAGTTGATAAATTTGCGTCCTTTTGTAAGTCTGTGAATAAATAAATCAATGTTCATAGCTAAGTTAGCATAGACTTACAAACTTGTCAATGAATATTTATTAAAATGTTCACAGGTTGTGTGCACTTGCTTAAAGATTCAGCGCAAGGTATTGAAAATTCCAGATTTTAGTGCAATTATGTTAGCACTTGCTAACTTATAACAGGAGAATAATCATGCTTTCTGAAAATCAGAAAAAAGAATTGAATAAAAAGGCTTGCAAAGTGATGAAAAGCAAAAAGCTTTTTAAAACTGAAATTGCAAAAAGATTTGCACCTTCTGAAACTGAAAAAATCTGGGCTGATGCGGAAAACCGCTTATTTGAACTTTATGCATCACATACAGATTTGCCTAAAGGCGTAAGCGCACATACAGATTCGTTTATTTTCCCTGCGGCGGCGATTTATCTTGCAATGAAAGAAGCAGATTCAGAAATTGCATACGACATAATGAAAACAAAAATGGCTGAAAAATCAGATAAAATGGGGCAGATGATAGCAAAATGCTGCCGTTTTCCGGGCTTCAAAAAATTCTTTCTTAGCATGTGGGATACTATGAGCCACAAAATGTTCGGCGAAACAGCGGGCTTTAAGAATGTGTTTTATCCAAAAGAAAAGAGCTGTTTCCGCATGGATATTACCCAGTGTCCTTATCATTCCTATCTTACAGAGGCCGGCTGCCCGGAACTGAATGTCTTGTTTTGTGAAAATGATATTCATTCTTACG
>CADBUT010000293.1 GCA_902797925.1 uncultured Spirochaetaceae bacterium | reverse complement strand
GCGCACGCCCTTCACTTCAGCCTGACCGTAAGCCACCCTGTAAATTGAATTGCCGCAAATAATTCCGGCTATAGATGAAGATAATTCAGTGATTTTTGAAAGCCGCTTCATCATGGTGCAGCCGTAAAACGGAATAAAGACCGTACATTTTGCGCCCTGCCGCACAAGCCCTTCTGCCAAAGAACAAGCCACATTCTTTACGCCGCCAGCTTCTGCTATTCCGGCATATTCCCTTGTAACATGCCAGACATTAAGCGTTCGACCTTTGCCACCCATAAAAGACTAAGCCCCCGTCCCAGATGCAAGAAAGTTGATTCCCGCTGAAACAAAAAGAAACACCGCCGCAATCAAGCAGGAAATCAGATTGAAGACAATACGTCCGAAATATACGGATGTCTTCTGGTATACAGCAAAAAACACAGAAAGAACAATAGCGCATATAGAAAGCAAAATCAATAAAATAGAAGTAAAAGAAATTATCTGAAGGATTAAAACTTGAGAAGAATCAAGAAAATTCTGCATGTTTCCAAGAATATAGACAAAAGCAAGCACAAAAAGATATAGGAACAGACAGACATTAAGCCGCTGCAAAAGCCTTATAAGAACAAACTGCTTTTGTTTTTCTGTTACAACGTTTTCCTGCACATGGCAATTATACTTAAGCGCAAAACAAAAGTAAATACGATTTTAAGCTTTGAACTGACCGCGACTTTAACTAGCAAACTCTACGAGTCTTAGTTGAAATCTGCCAGAATATGATTTATGATAAACAGTGTAAAAACTCCAAAGGAGACGAAAAAAAATGAAAAAATGTACAATTTTATCAGCGGTGTGTATGCTTATTATTCTAGTAGGCTGTACAAAAGACAAAGAAAATTTAGCTGAAGAAATGAAAAATCAGGTTGAGGAACTTCAGGCGAAGAATGCAGAGCTCATCAAAGAAAAAGAAGAACTTGAACTGAATAATAAGAATTTAAGCGAAAAAAGCGAAAGTTACGAAAACCATATACAAGAGCTTTCTGTACGCAATGCAGAGCTAGAAGAAAATCTTGAACTTTATAGTACCGGCATTGAAACAGAAGCGAAAATTATCGTTCATAAACTTGAAACTGTTCTAAATTTTGAGGAAGTTACATCTGATTTGCCGGAAATCTATAAATTTCCATTAAATGATGAAGTTATTTATACAGCTCAAACGAACGACAAAATCAATGTTAAAAGTTTTATTGAATACGGAACAGAAAGCTACATCAGAGTAATACTTCCAGATAATACAACTGGCTACATAAAATGCAAATTTAATCCTTATATAAATGATAATTTCACTCCAATAGGAAAACTGACAGTTGACGATAAACAAATAACAATTTTAAAAATGGACGACAGCTTTTGCGACTTCGATTATCCTAATCTCAAAGAACTTCCCTCTGAAACTTCAGAAAATGTCTGTGAACTAGGTTTTGTATCTAGTTGCGTCAAATCAATTGCAATTACAGCAGATTACAATTGGGTTAAAATACAATTCAATGAACATGAAGGTTGGGTTCCTGCTAAAGAATTAAGTCGCGGAAAAGGCGGCCCTGTTATTATGGATCCAGCAACATCTGTTGTATGGGAATTTGTAAACTGTCATTTTATATAAAAACAGCACAGTCTATATCTTTTCAAGAAGTGCATGCGGAAGGATGATTGACATGTCAAGCACGGCAATGACTAGAAACTGTACCATGGCAAGAACCTGCTCTCGTCGGATTCCGTCACGCAAAAAGGCTTCGGCACTTCGTGCCTGCAGAATTTTTTGCGCGCCAAAATCCGCCTACGCAGGTTCCTGCAAATGTGCATTTATGCAGATTGTTTTGCTATTGATTTTCGACTAAAAATTCTTATCACCAAAAAACTGAGGTGAATCTTTACTAAAATCTATTTTGAATGTTTCCCTGCCGAAGTTTTCATAATCCAAATCTTTAGGAATTTCTATTAATTTGTTTTCACATTCTTTACCGTAAGAGAATCTGTATAAATAAACATAATGATTATCTGAGTATTTTGCACACATCTTTTTAGCATCTTTATCAAGGATCCAAGGTATTGAATTCAATAATTTGCAAAAATCATTGTAGTTATCCAATATCGAAAAAACATTATTATAATTTGTATCAGTTGCCTTGCATAGATCTCTTAGCCTTAGATAACCAAAGCTTTGATTTTTGGCGGATTTCTTATATTCTACAAAATAAAATTGAACATCATTTACATAGCATATTCCACTCCATTTACCAAAACTTAAATCTGATCTGACATCTTCAAAGTATATTTCATGTCCATTTTTCAGTTTCAATGTAAAAGAGTATCCTAAACTATCATTACTAGCATCAAAATCATAAGATTTGACTAACGGGTGTTTTAATACTTTATCTTCAAATGGTTCCAGACCTCCAAAAGCAAAAGCATTAGCACTGACCATTAAAACAAAAATATAAATAATAGTTTTTTTCATTTTATACATTTCTCCTTAGGTGTACATCTTTTCCAGCAGAAGGGTGCGCGGAAGGACAATTGACACTATGGTGCCGCACGGCTCGGCGGGCTTTATCGAATATTCTGCGCCAATCTGGTGCGCCCGGTATTCCATTGAGCGGAGGCCAAGTCCGGCAGATTTTTTCTTTGTTTTAAGCGCATTTTCCTGCGACTGCTTTACACCGATGCCGTCGTCGATAAGCTCAAACCGCGTGCAGGCTGAATCTTCTGAAACGCGCAAAACCGCCTTTCGCGCCTTTGCGTGCTTTGAAACATTATGCAGCGCTTCCTGAAAGATTCTGTAAATATTGAGCTTCTGCGCCGGAAGGAATTCCACGGATTCGCGAATCTGCCACTCAAAATCGCAGTGAAGCCCCATTTGAGAGCCGGAACTTTCGCAAAGCAGAGAAAGCGCTTCTTTTAAGTCTACCGCATCAAGCTCAAGCGGAAAAAAGTCATGTGCATAGGCGCGCGTTCTTGTCAAAGTTTCATCAACAAGCGCGGCTAAATCAGGCAGCGCGTCTTCGGGCAGCTTATTCATCTTTACAAGGCTCTTGCAGTAAAGCGAAATTCCGGCAAGACGCTGGCAAATATCGTCATGAAGGTCAATCGAAAAGCGCAGGCGTTCAAGCTCGCTTATGCGCAAGACTTCGGCCTCAACCGCAAGGCGCCGCTCGGCTTCTTGCTTGAGCTTTTCATGCACGGCAACAAGATCTTTTGACCTTAGCCGCACTTCCTTTTCGAGCAAGGCCGAATGCTGCTTCTCTGATTCAAGGTCGTTAATGCGGCGCAAGACGTTCTCAATAAAAGTGAACGCGCTGCAAATATAAGGCTGAAGCTCCGGGTCAATGTCGTAAAGGATGAACCCGATTTCTTTTTGCCCCGCCCTTAACTGAAAAATCGAGCGGACGGTGCTTGAAAAATCTCTGTGAAAGAATTCGCGCAAGTCTGTCTGCTCGCCGAAGCAGTTTGTGTGCACTTCTTTGCCCGGAATGCGGCTGTAAATAAGCTGCGCCGTGCCGCGCTCGTACCACGGCAATTCATCTTGCGACGAAAAGCTGAAAAGATAGAACACCGGCACTTCAAGCATGTTGAGAAAGCCTGTAAGAGAAGCGCACAAAGCAGGCATCGTGTCAATGTCGGTCAGCTCTTGCGAAAAAGAGCTGACGATGTTCCAGTAATAATCAGACTTAAAGCGGAACTGATAGTTCGGCGCGTATTCGTTCTTGTAGACAAGCTCATGCTTTCCGCCGTTCGTTTCAGAAGAACAGCCGCACGAGCTTCTTATGCGCACTTCGGTGTCGATGTGCGTCCTTATCGGCACTTCCTCGCCTTCCATCAAAGACCTAAGCTCTGAAACAGCCGCCGCGACAAGCTTCTGCAAAGGCTGAGAAACTGTGGTAAGCGCCGGAATTTCAAGCGCGGCCTGCGGAATATCGTCATAGCCTGTAACGGCCACGTTCTGCCAGGCAGGTTCCTGCGCCGAACGCAAGAATTTCAGCACGCCGATAGCCATGTTGTCATTTGCGGCGACAATTGCATCCGGGGCTTTGTCCGGGTGGCGCGAAAGATACTCTTTCATAAACGCAAAAGTCTGGTGCTCAGACCAGTTGCAGTGCGCATATTCAGCATGAATGCCCGGCGAAGTTTCAGCATAACGCTCGATGGTGCGCCGGAACACAGTTTCGCGGACCCTGTTGTCGTTGTGGAATTTTTCGCCGCCTATAAAAAGAAACGACTTGTAGCCGTGGTCTTTAATCAGATGCTCAACTATTTGCGTCATCGAAATTCTGTTGCGGATTAATATTGAAGGAATGCCTGTGTAATTGTAGCCGACCGAAATGCACGGAAGGTTGTTTATGCACTTCTTGAGGCGCTCGGTCGTCATGTTGCCGTCTAAGAACATTGCAGAAGACAAGAAAAGCACGCCGTCTGCTTCAAAAAATTTGAGGAATTTGCAAGCCGAATGTTTGTCAAACGAAAAAGTGTGGTCAATGCGCTCGCTCTGCACAGCCCAGACAAGCAGGTTTAAATTTTTGACGCTCTGATTTATAGATTTGAAAATCGCAAGCTGATATGGGTCGTTCAATGAACGCAAAAACAATATGATGTGGCGTATCTTGCTCATTCAGCCTTTTTTCCTAGCGCGCGTTCCATTGAACAGCAAGCTGGCGCAGTTCCTGCGAATTGGCGCAGTGCAGCTTCTGCTTTATATGCTCTTTATGCGCGTCAATCGTCTTTGTGCTAAGGTCAAGCTTTGCGGCAATCTCAATCGTGCCGAAGCCTTTGCCTATAAGCAAGAAAACCTGAAGCTGTCTGTTTGAAAGCTGATTAATCGAAGCAAAGCAGTCATCAGAAGATGAAATATCCTGGCCTTCAAGATGCTCGTTAAGATAGTTCTGCTCGTTTTCGCTAAGCCAGATTTTGCCTTGAAGCACGGTCTTCAAAGCGTCAATCACAAGCGTGCTCGCCTCTTCTTTCATCACATAGCCGCTCGCACCGGCTTTTAAGGCACGCTCGGCGTAATAACGTTCGTCATACATTGAAAGCACGAGAATCTTAAGGTTTGCGGCTCTTGACTTCATCGCGGCGATAATCTCAAGGCCGTCTTCATCGCCGAGGTTCAAGTCTACCACAGCAAGGTCGGGCTTTTTCTCAACAAGCATAGACAATGCTTCTGAGCCGTTGCGTGCCTCGCCGACAACGGTGAAGCTTTCTTCCGCATTTATAAGCAGAGACAAACCTTTGCTGAAAATCGGGTGGTCTTCAACTATTAAGACTGATGCTTTGTTCATAGAAGCGATTATAGCCTACTTTGGCGAATACAACAAGACACTAACAAAATATGCACTTCGCCCGGCGGAAATCCGTTTCATTGCGTCCGTCGGACTGCTCGCATGGCAAGCCATGAGGCAGTCCGCGTCCGCAAGTCACTACTTTCCGCCAGAAAAATACAATCTATCAAAGTTTTGCTTCCGCAGTTTGCGGAAAGCCGTTTTTTCTCTGGGTGAGCTTCCGCATTTTGCGGAAAGCTGTTTTTTCGCTGGGCGAGTTTCCGCAT
>CADBUT010000292.1 GCA_902797925.1 uncultured Spirochaetaceae bacterium | reverse complement strand
TTGAGATATTCCGTGCCGTAAATTCATCATAGGCGGTGAGCACGCGGAATTCTTTGATGTCTGTCATGCCGTGCTTTGCGGCTTCTTGCCGAATCTGCTTCATCATATCAGGCTGGTCTCTTATATTGCCGCGCCACTGAATTGCAAGCGCACGGCAAGACGGCAGTTGAATCACGTTGTTGCGCACTTCTTCAAAAACAGGAATGCACGCATAAATTTCGTAAGAGGCTGTTCCAGGCACAGCAAAAAATTGAAGAAACGGTGTCTTTGTAATGTTTATTTCAAGCCCGATTTTAATAGCTTCTTCAAAAGTGTCTGTGAGAAACTCAAAAAGCGGCTCGCCGTTTTCGCGCTTTTTTGTATAGCAGCGCAGTGCACCCACCTTCATGCGCAATGTGTGAAAGTCTTCGCTTGCGTTCTGCCAGATTTTTACAACCCTGATGATTCGCGTAAGGTTATCCAGCCGTTCCTGCAAAACATCCAGGCAAATCTGATAATCTTCATGCTTGTCAAAAAAGCGGTGGATTATTTCCTTTTCAAGCCCGAAATTCCGCAAAGTCATAACCTGAATTACGCGTGCAACGTCGCTGAAAGAATAGAACCTTTTGCCTGTCGAAGGTTCTGTAAACGAAGGCGAGATGAAGCCTTCTTGTTCAAGGCGCAATATCGAAGAGCGGCTTATTCCGCACGCTTTGGCAATCTGAAATGTGGAAAATCTGTCTTTTTTGTTGTCCATAAACAAAAAATATCAGTCTTTGCTGTTGCGTGTCCAGTAGTGAACAGTGCTATATTCTTGCAATGAATTACAAAATTGCTTATTGTGGAATAGAAGGGGCGTTTGCAAACATTGCCGCCAGAAATATCTTTCCTTCTGAAGAATTAGTTGCTTTTTCAAGCTTTGCACAGGCTTATGATGCCGTAGAGAAGGGCATGTGCGATTTTGCCGTTCTTCCGCTTGAGAACAGCTTTGCCGGCGATGTGCGCGGCGTTTTTGACCTGCTTTTTAGAGGTTCGCTTTTTATCTCAAATGTTTTTGAATTCAGAATCTCGCAGACACTTCTCGGCGTTGAAGGTGCTGAAATTTCAGACATAAAAACTGTTTACAGCCACCAGCAGGCGCTCGACCAATGCACGCAGTTCATCGCCGAGCACGGCTTTCAGACAATTCCGTTTGTGAACACGGCAATGGCGGCAAAAGAAGTTGCCCAGAAAGGCGATAAAACTGCGGCGGCAATTGCAAGCGAAGAGGCCGGCCGCCTTTACGGGCTTAAGGTGCTTGCAAAGGGCATAAACCAAGACACTGAAAACACCACACGGTTTGCGGTGCTTTCTCAAAATGCTTTTGACGGCCAGGACGATGCGCCGAAATATGTTTCTTATCTTATGTTCAATGTTAAGAACGTTCCGGGCGCGCTTTCGTCGGCAATCAAGATAATAAGCAAGAAAGATTACAACCTTATAAGCCTGCACAGCCACCCGGTACAGAATGCGCCGTGGGAATATTATTTTTATGTTGAAGTCGAAGGCTCGCTTATGAGCCGGAACGGGCGCAAGCTTATAGAAAAACTGAAAAAATGCTGCCTTTCTGTCAAAGTAATCGGGCAGATTCCAGAAAGGCCGGAGGCGTAAATATGAACATGGAATTTGAAAGAAAGCTTACCATTCCTATGAAGGTAAAGGAAATGTATCCGCTGTCTGACGATATGCCGAAAATTATCGGGCAGAAACGTGCAGAGCTTTGCGCGCTTTTTGAAGGCAAAGACGAAAGGCTTCTGCTTGTTATCGGGCCTTGCTCTGCTGATAACGAAGATAGCGTGCTCGATTATATTTCGCGCTTGTGCCCGGTGCAGGAAAAAGTGAAAGACAAGATTTTGATTGTGCCGCGCATTTACACAAACAAGCCGCGCACGACTGGTTCAGGTTACAAGGGTATGCTTCATCAGCCGGACCCGCACGGCAAGCCTGACATGTTCAAGGGCATTATCGCCACAAGGCACATTCACATGCGCGCCGTAAAAGAGACCGGCTTTATCTGCGCAGACGAGATGCTTTACCCCGAAAATCACCGCTATCTTGATGATTTGCTCGGCTATGTTGCGGTCGGTGCGCGCTCTGTTGAAGACCAGCAGCACAGGCTTACGGCAAGCGGCATAGAAGTGCCGGTCGGCATGAAAAACCCGACGAGCGGCGATTATTCCGTAATGATGAACGCAATTCAGGCGGCGCAGCACCCGCATACGTTTATCTACCGCGGCTGGGAAGTCCATTCCCAGGGCAATCCGTACTCTCATGCGATTTTGCGCGGCTCAATAAGCAAGCACGGCAACTACGTTCAGAACTATCATTACGAAGATTTAATCCGCCTTTTGGATGAATATGCGGAACGCGATTTACAGAATCCGGCTGTTGTTATAGATACAAACCATGCCAATTCCAAAAAAAATCCTTTTGAACAGCCCCGTATAATTATGGAAGTGCTCAATTCACGCCGATATAATAAGGGCATAGCAAGCATCTTGAAAGGCTTTATGGTCGAAAGCTATATCGAAGACGGCGCGCAGTCGCCCGGCGAAAACTGCTACGGAAAATCAATTACAGATCCGTGTCTCGGCTGGGAAAAAACAGAACG
>CADBUT010000291.1 GCA_902797925.1 uncultured Spirochaetaceae bacterium | reverse complement strand
TTCTGCTGTTTAAGCATCGCATCGCGCTGATGCCAGAAATCCTCTTCTTCCGGCGGTTCGTCTTTTTTTTGATTATCGTTATTCTGCTGTTCCTGTTTCTGCTGATTCTGATTATTGTCTGTATCTGCACCGTCGTCTATAGACTTAAAAACAGGAGCATTATCAAAGCTGAAAGGCTTAAATTCAGGTTTCTCTTCTTCTTTTTCCGGCTCTGAATGTGAGCTGGCTAAAAGAGCTGCTAAAGCTGCATCTGTTTTCGGCTTCTGCATAGATTCAATTGCCGCATTGTTTTTTGCAACTTCTTCTGAAGACAATTTTTCCTTAAAGTTAAATGCATGTTTGTATGCATTAATCCTATCATTATTATTCATATTTTACATGATATCAGTGAGCGCCCGAATGCGCAAGGCAAAAAAAAGCACTTGAGCATTTTTACTCAAGTGCTTCATACATTACAAATAGTATTACTCTAATCCAATTGAAACATTAGATGTGTAAAGCTCTTTTTCATAAGCACCGTATCCGGCTGCATCGGTGAAACCTATAGGCGGCAGGTGAACAACTCCGTCACCGTAATCACCTGTTGTAATCTGCAATGGAGAAGTATCTTCTTCTACAGGAGAAGTAACAACTTTATTAAGTGCTACCTCTTTGTTGCCGTTTGTGTAAGAATTCTGCAAAACTCCATTATACAATTCTGTCTTCTCGCCCTGTGTTGTTGTTACACCCCATTCACAGTCATTTGAAGTAGAACTTACGTTTCCGCGGATAGTTAAGTGATCACCCATGGCATTGTCCTCAAGTTCAGTACCACGAACAGAAGAAGTTACAACAGATGACTGGATTTTGAAGTCATTTGCTTTGTTATCCATTGATTTAACATCTGCGCGCAAAGCACCTGCATCAAGGAACAACTTTGTTGTTACTTTATCTGTATCATTTGTCAATTCACGGACAACAACTCTTGTCAACTGATTAACAGTAACGGTAGAACCGCCTAATTTCAATGTAGCCGATGATTTGAAGGCGGTTGAAATTACAGCACCCTCCGGTACTGTATCACCAGCTTTAAGGATAACCCATTCTCCATTTGGAGCTGCCTGCATTTCAACTTTGCCGGTAACAGAAACAACAGTACCGTCAAGTGCAAACATACCAACTGCACAAAGAATCATTAAAGAAACTAAAGCTATCTTTTTCATACAACACTCCTTTAGTGTCAAGTTCTAAACCAAAAAAACTACAACAACTTGAATTAAATACACCACTTAAAAAAATGTTCATATTCATTATACATAACAAGTACCAAAAAACAAGTCTTTTTTTTGCTATCTAATGTAAAATCATTAATAAAATCGGCAAATTCAGCATTTTTGCACAGTTTTTCCGCAATATAGATTCATTATTGTTAATTCGGACTTTTAAGAAGCTGCCTTTCATGCTATTATCATACACAGAATCTATAAGTATTATAAAAACAGGAGAAAAAATTGAAACATATTTTCGTTGTAGATGACAGTATAACCACTCTGAAGCTGGCAGAAAGCGCATTAAAAAATCATTTTGAGCTTACACTGCTTACTTCCGGTACACAGCTTTTTGCGGCACTCTCAAAAAAGCGGCCTGACTTAATTCTTCTTGATATTGAAATGCCTGATATTGACGGTATGACTATTCTGGAAAAATTAAAGAGCGTTATCGGCTGGGAAAGCATACCTGTAATTTTTCTGACTTCTCATTCTGAAAAACAGGTTGTCATGACAGGCTTTGAACTCGGTGTTCTGGATTATATCGTAAAGCCGTTTGACGTAGCTGCACTGCCTGGAAGAATTAAAAAACACCTGAAAGTCTGACTGCCATGAAAAAAAGAACAATTCCATTCTTTCTGTACATATTTTTTTCAATCCTATTGTTATTTGCAGAAAAGCAATATCAAATTTCGCTTCCGCCGGATACTTCCATAAGCACCACAAGAATTATTCAGGAAGCATTTTCAAGATGCCAGCTGGATTCGGTTTTTTCACTTAATGAACCACGCATCGGGCTTATTTACACTGAAACTAACCGTACAGACGGAATTGTTCTTATTGAAAATGCGGTATCAGATTCTCCTCTGCCATTTGTGCGTGTTGACGAACCGATTATAGATATTTCTCTTTCTGTCATTTCTACTGACAAAAGCCAGTCTGTTTCAAATTGGAAAGACCTAAAAAACAAGACTGTAGGATTTGTTGCGTCTAATGATTATATCAGAAGAATGCTGGAATCAGAGAAAAACATAAAAGCACTTGCCATAACATCAAAGCAGGAACTTTATAATGTTTTGAAGGACGGGCTTGTAGATTACGGTATTATCTATGCACATGACTCTGAAATGCGTCTGCCCCTGCCTGAAGGCATTTTTGAAATAGGCTCGTGTGCAAAACTTTTGACTTATCTCTATCTTAACCCTGAATATAAAGCCGAAGCGGGTTTTATTTCACGCGCACTTACAAACATGAAAAGTGACGGCTCATATAAGAAAATCGTCAACAATCTGTCAAACCAGGATTCACCGAAGAATATTCTCTTTATAACTTCAGTTCAAAAAGATCAGAAACTCAACGAAAAACTTGATAAGCTTATTGAAGAATACTGCTCAAAAAATCAGGGAATCTCATACGAGACGTTTTATCTTAAGAACAGAACCAATACCCTTGACTATGCAAATCTGAATCCTGAAATAACAACGCAGATTCACAACAAATTCGCAAAATATGCTCCAAGCATAATAATTACACGCGGACTTGAAACTGCTCAGTTTGTCTCAGATAATTATGAAAGCCTTTTTAAAGGAACGCCGGTCATAATTACAGGCATTCCATACAATTACCCTGAAACTTTCAATCAAATTGGAACAAACAGCATAACCGTTCAAGAAACAATCTCTACAAAGGAAACTGTCGAAACAGTTCTTGAACTTTTCCCTAAAACAACAAATATCTTCATATTAAATGATAAAACAAAGACAGGCTTTTTCTGGCAGGAACAGATGGTCTCAGATATTTCTAAAAATTTCCCGAATCTGAGCATAAGAACAAACCAGACCGTTCCAGATTCATCTCTACCGCAAATTCTTAGCCTGCTTACTAATGGAACAGTTGTACTTACAGGCTCCATTGACGCGTATCAGGATTCATTTGACATGCTTGAGCTGACGAACGTTCCGATTTTCGGTCTTGATTATACAAGCTCATTTGAATACGAAATAGGCGGCAAATATTCAAACATTGAGCAGCATTTCAGCAAAGTTCTGAACATTGTTGATAACACATTGAGAGGTGTTCCGTTCCCGGCAACAGCGGCTCTTGTTGAAAATCCACAGAAAAACAGATGGATTTATAACTACAAAAATCTGAACAGATTTCTCTCATTTCCGCTTCTTAAAGTGCAGGAAAGAAATGCAGAAATTCAAAATAAGCCTCTGCCGTTTTATAAAACTTATTTGTTTCTTGTTTTTTCTATTATATTTTTCATTCTGCTCGTCATTACAGGAATTGTATTCCTTATTATGGCAAATCTGAAAATTCATAAGCTGAAAAATGAAAAAGCTGAGGATAAAAAAACATCTTCCAGAGCGCAGGTCATGCAGCAGATGGTTTATGAAACTTCAAATCAGCTGAGCACTACAGACCTTAACAACAATTTTTCGAACCAGCTTGCAGGTGTTCTGGAACCTGCCGCAAAAGCAGCCGGAATGGATAAGGCATATATATGGAAAGTTTCTGTAACTGACCAGACAACACAACCGCAGTGTACGCTTCTTGCAAAGTGGGAACAGACTCAGTCAACACAGAATCTGCCTCTCGGTATAACAATGAATATTGACACGTTCTTTACCGACTGGGGAATAATCTGCAAATCACCAAGACCTATATATATGACACAGAGCCATGCGACAGGTCTTGTCAGATACCAGATGGCACAAAGCAGCGTAACAACAAGGCTTCTTCTTCCTATATTAAGCGGAAATTCAATATGGGGCTTTTCTATTTTTGACAATTCATTGCAGGAAGTGAAACCAGACAGAAACACAGTTGAAGCACTTACCGCATTTACTCAGATTGTTTCTTTTAGGGAAATTGAACATAACGCAAACAAATTCATGAAAGAAGCTCAGGAAGCAGCAATTTCCGGCACTAACGCCAAAAGCACGTTCCTTGCAAACATGAGCCATGAAATCCGGACACCTCTTAATGCAATTCTGGGAATGAGCGATCTTATCCTTTTGGACAAGAACCTGTCCCCGCATATCTACGAGTATACACAGAACATAAATTCATCAAGCCGGAACCTTCTAGGCATAATCAACGACATTCTGGATTTTTCTAAAATTGAGTCCGGCAAACTGGAACTTGTACCGGCTTCTTATGATTTTGAGTCACTCATAAACGACGTAATCTCAATGGTACGAATAAAAGCGCACAACACATTCCTTTCGCTTTTTATAAGAATTGCACCGGACATTCCGAGAAAGCTTATAGGTGACGAACTGCGCATAAAGCAGATTCTGCTTAACCTGTTTACTAACGCCATTAAGTACACAAAAGAAGGAAGCGTAACGCTGACAATTTCAGACGTAATTTCTGACGACACTGTTGAATTCATTTTTGAGATGCAGGACACAGGTATCGGCATTAAACCAGAAGAACAGACAAAGCTTTTCAATATGTTTGAACGTCTGGACACAAAACGCAACAGAGACATTGAAGGCACAGGCCTCGGACTTGCCATAACCAAACAGCTGTGCGAGCTTATGGGCGGTTCAATTGATTTTGCAAGTGAATACGGAAACGGAAGCACCTTCACAGCTCAAATCAAGCAAAGAATCGGCGACAGCACACCGCTTGTAGATATAGAAAAGGTTCAAAAGAAAAAGGTGCTTATATATGAGCCGCGCAGAAGACACAGACGGTTTTTGACTGTTCAGCTCACAGATATCGGTATAAATCCGGCTGCATGCTCTAATCTGACGGAATTATCTGAAATTCTCAGCAAGCACAAGACATTCGATTATATTTTTGTTTCAAGGCTTTACCTTTCAAGAATCCGCTCACACCTGAAAACCATGAACAAAAAATTTCAGTTTGTTGTTCTTGCAGATTCTGAATATGAATTTGCAAACATGGAAGATGTTATTGTTCTTCAAGTGCCGCTTTATTGTGTTCAGCTGGCAAATTTTTTCTCTAATAAGTCTTACAAATATCAGGCTCAGAAACCGGAATATAACCCGAACAATATTTTTGCACCGGACGCAAAAGTTCTTGTTGTTGATGACAATGTAGTCAATCTTAAGGTTGCAAGCGGCCTTCTTGCAACACATGGAATTATTCCGGTAACAGCAACTTCAGGCTTTGACGCTCTCACCGCATTGCACCAGCAGAAATTTGATCTTGTATTTATGGATCATCTGATGCCGGAAATGGACGGAATTGAAACTACACAGGCAATCAGAAAACTTCAGAATGACAACAGAAACGTTATTATTGTTGCTCTGACGGCAAATGCAATGACCAATATGAAAGAACAGTTCATTAAAGAAGGGATGAACGATTTTCTCGCCAAGCCTATCGAAAAAGACAAATTCAATGAAATATTGGCGCAATGGCTACCTGAAAGCACAATTACTTACAGACAGGCTGAAAGCACAGAAAATCAGACTGTGCTTCAGATTCAGGGCGTTGACACTGTAGCCGGCATGAACTGTGCTGGAAATTCACTGCCGACATATATTGATATTCTTGAAACATATGCGAAAGACGCCGCAAACAAAATTGAACTGCTCAAAACAGCACTTGCTGAAAACGATCTGCACAATTTTACAGTTCATGTACACGCACTCAAAAGTGCCTCGCGCAGCATAGGCGCAACTTTTGCAGGCAATCTTGCTGAAAAGCTTGAAAAGGCAGGCGCAGAAGGC